>JAGVPF010000097.1 GCA_020052325.1 archaeon | reverse complement strand
TCGTATTCGAATCCGTGGAGGAATACCACTGCAACGGCACGATAGCCCAGAAGGAGACGATTCCGTGCGCGGAAGGCCTTGAATGCCATGACGGCGCATGCGTATTGGAGATGCCCCCGATTCCTGACCCGGACTGCCATGACAGCGACGGGAGGGACGCCTACACGAAAGGCTCGGTCAACGCCTCCGGCAACACGTTCGAGGACTCGTGCGTCGACAACAAGAAGGTGCGCGAATACTACTGCGACCAGGGAGCCAGGTACGAGGATACGGACTGCGCCCCAGGGTACGGGTGCGAGATGGGCAGGTGCATAAAAATCACCGGGAACTGCACCGAGACTGATGCCGGATACGACATATACAATGAGGGCAAGGTCCTGGTGAAGAACGGATTGATTGTGGCGGAATACCTTGACAAGTGCCTCGACGGCCGCAGGCTCAGGGAATACCAGTGCAGCTTCGGCGGATTCATCAGCATGGACGTCGAATGCGGGCCCGAATACCGCTGTGTCCAGGCTTCCTGCAGGGAGGATTTGTGCACTGATTCAGATGACGGATATTCCATATTCAAGCAGGGCGGCGTGAACAAGGGCGACGTGCTCAAGAAGGACACTTGCACCGGACCAGACACGGGCATGGAGTATTACTGCGACGAAAATAAGATCGTCAATTCGACGTTCAACTGCCCGACGGCATACATATGCAAGGATGGAAAGTGCGAGAAGTGAAAGTGATTCTATGAAGAGGTTATTCATCGCGCTGCTGATAATGGGGCTGGCTGCCGCATTCACTGTCAAGCCCGCATACCTGGGGGTTCACGATACCGGGAACGAGAACCTGCCCACCCTCGATGTGGATATCAGCGTGGACTGCGACGCCAAGAACGTCATGATAGGGGTCGCTTCGAACGAAACCGGAGGGCCCCTTGAGGGCGCGATGACGTACCTGTTCTATACTGATTACACATACCAGGCGCTTCCGAACCCCGGAAAGACGGATATCAGCGGCAAAGCCACAATTCCGGTCCCGGGGACAATCCGCTTCCTGAACGCGATGTTCATCCTGAGGGTTGACAAGCAGGGCTATCAGAGCAGGGAAATCGAATTCGCATACAAGAAATGCTTTGAAGCGCCGCCGGCCCCTTCCGAGCCGCCCCAGACGCACAATGAAACAGGCTCAGCGAACCAGACCGCCCCCCAGAATGTAACGCCACCGGGGAATGCGACCGTGCCTGCAAACGACACGAAGCCGCCCGCCCAGCCGCAGCCTCCGGAAAATAATACCGGACAACCCCAGCCCGATGGCCATGGGGAGCCCGGGGCGTCCGCGTGCCCGGGGGCGATTGGACTCGCGTTGCTGGCACTGTCGCTCGCTTTGAAAAAAGGATGAAGAGGTCCGCACGATGAGAATTGAAGAGGATTTCATCGGTAAGGTCAAGGTGCCTTCTGACGCTTATTACGGCTCGTTCACCGCAAGGGCGGCGGGGAATTTCCGCCTCAGCGGAACGCCCGTCAATATGGAGCTCATACGCGCCGTCGCGCTAATCAAGAAATGCGCGGCTATTGCGAACCGGGAACTTGGGGTCCTTCCGCCGAAAACCGCGGATGCGATTGTAAGCGCGTCGGACGAGGTGATTGGCGGAAAGCTGGATTCGCAGTTCATCCTCGACGCCTTCCAGGCCGGGGCCGGAACGCCCCTCCACATGAACGTCAACGAGGTCATAGCAAACCGCGCGGAGGAGAATCTCGGCGGGAAGAAGGGCGAGTACAGGCTTGTCCATCCGAACAACCATGTCAACATGTCACAGAGCTCGAACAACGTGGTGCCGTCTGCGATAAAAATCGCGTCCATGAGGCTATGCGCGAAAACGATGGCCGAGGCCAGGCTGCTGAAAGCGTCGTTTGAAAAGAAAGCCGGCGGATGCGGAGGCGTCATGAAAATCGGGAGGACGCACCTCCAGGACGCCGTGCCGATGACGTATTCCCAGGCGTTTTTGGCTTATTCCCGCGCCATTGAGAAGGACATGGAATCCCTTGAGAGGGCGCTCCTTGGAATCAGGGAAATCGGCGTCGGCGGAACCGCGATAGGGAGCGGGATATTGGCGCATCCGAAATTCCGGGAACGGGTCACCGAGCTCATAAGGAAGGAGGGCAAGGTGGATGTTGGAATTGCCAAGGACGGAATCGAGATAACGCAGGACATGAACGATTTCCTCGAGCTTTCGGCAGCACTCCGGAGGTATGCGGTCACGCTTTCACGGATTGCGAACGATTTGAGGCTTCTTGCATCCGGCCCGAAAGCCGGGATTGCGGAGGTCATTCTTCCGGAAGTCGAGCCCGGCTCCTCCATAATGCCAGGCAAGATAAACCCCTCGATACCCGAGGCGGTCAACATGGCATGCTTCCAGGCGATGGCGAACGACCAGGGCGTCCTTCTCGCGGCGAACTCGGGGCAGCTCGAATTGAATTTCGCGACTCCGATAATCGCATACGACATATTCCAGAGCGCCGGCCTGCTTGAAAGGGCCTCGGCCATGTTTCGGGAGCACTGCATCGACGGCCTTAGGGTGGATGAGAAGAAAACAAAGGAGAACTTCGACCGCTCGTTCGGCTACGCGACCGCCCTGAACCCATATCTCGGCTACAAGGAGGTATCGCACCTTGTGAAGGAGGCATATGCCAGGAACCTTAGCCTCAGGGAACTCGTGGTCTCGAAAGGCATCATGAACAGCGAGGACCTGGAAAAGGTCATATCAAGCGCCATTGGCCCGGCGGAAATCGACAAGGCGATACTCGCCCGCGTAAAGAAGAAGTGAAGCCAATAAAAACGCTTTCTTCCAGTAATATTTACCGATGTCGCAGATTACTGACAGCGAAGGGTACAAGAGTCTCGCGGAACTGGCCGGAAAATACAAGAAATTCGCATTCGACAAAATCAGCCTGGTTCCGTACGGCTCCGTCCCTGCATGGATTGCGTTTTCTGACGGGAGGGTGGAGGACGCGCTGAAGGAGAAGCGCAGCATCCGCCAGAGCCTCAAGGACACATATGTGCTGTATGTCCTAGGACTGCTTTTTTCCATCCTGGCGTTCTGGTATATCGCGGCAATTTTCGGGGTTATGATGCTCGGCCTGGGCACGCTTGTGGCGGCATTGGGGCTTATCACGAACCCGGTTCTCACGGCAGGCGTGGTTCTCGCCGTGCTGCTGGTGGCGCTTATTTACCCGACGGTTTTCCTGCTGCTGCGCGGCGCATACTACCACATCATCATGAAGGTGTTCGGCGGAAAGGGGAGCTATTCCGAAACAGTCTCGGTCCTCGTCCTTACTTCCGGCGCCCACATCGTGCTAATGGTCCCCCTGTACATCGCATATGCAATCATCATCGGGTTTTTTCTCGGCCCCCTGACGTATGCGGTCATCATCTACTGCATCTACCTCCAGTATCGGGGGATGAAGCATGCCCACGGCATGACATCGAAAAATGCGAAGATTGCGACCATCGGGGCGATTCTGCTTGAAATCGGCTTGTATGCGGGGATTTATTTTGCGTTTTATATCGGAATGATGGCTATTTCGCTTACGCACTGAGGTGTTCCAATGAGCGATGTTGACAACTGGATATCTGAATACATGAAGTACGTGGACCGCGGGGTCGCGATGATTCCCTACAAGAGGGCGGCAATCTGGAAGGAGTTCTTCCTGAACCCGACCGAGACCGTGAAAAAGGACAACGTTTCAATCGGGCAGAGAATCAAGGATTTGTACGTCATCACGGCATTCGACCTCCTATTCATGATTCTCATCATGGGCCCGGCAGTTCTGCTGGGGACGGTGACTTCTGCCGGCGTGGGCTTGTTCGTATATGGAATAATGGCCGCCGCAATGCTGGTTCTCCTTACAGTATATCCATTTCTCTGCCTGCTTTATTCTCTCCTTGAATTAGCGGTGGCGAAGGCGCTTGGGGGCACAGGTGATATGCAAGCGAATTTCAATGCCTCGACACTCCCGGGCCTGGCGGTTTTCATAATCTACCTGCCTCTTGCCATTATTGCAATACCGCTTGGATGGCTCGGGATGGTGCCGGTGATTGGCCTATGCGCATCGTGCATCCGCTTCCCGCTATCCCTAGTATCGATGGGGCTCGGGCTCTATTCGATGTACCTGAGGTACCTCGCTTTCAAAGAGGTGCACAAGCTCAGTTCGGTCAAGGCGGCCGGGGTTGTCATCCTGCCGATTTTCCTGCTTGGCGCGCTTATGGTCGTCATCTTCGTGCTTATCTATGCCATGATGATTGCGTGGTTCATGAGCGTCATGACGGCGGCCACCGCGGCGGGAGCGGCTAGCGGCGGCCTGAACTAGAGGATTCTTTTTTCTTATATTCTTTTTCTTCATTCAGTTCAATTAGCCTACGACCCAATTGCCGCGGCTTTTTCCACTTCCTCGCGGATGCGCTTGACGACATTTTTGTCGAAGGCATCCGGAACGATTTTGTCCTTGGAAGGTTTCTTTACGGCTCCGGCGATGCCCTTTGCGGCGGCTATTTTCATCCCGTCGGTGATTTTCCTTACCCTCAAATCAAGAAGCGCCCGGAGGAATCCGGGGAAGCAGAGCGAGTTGTTGATTTGGTTCGGGTAATCGCTCCGCCCGGTCCCGAATATGTCGATGTTGAGCGATTTCGCCTCATCTTGCGAGATTTCCGGGGTCGGGTTGGAAAGCGCGAAGACGATGTTCGGCTTGTTCATCGCCCGGATTGTCTCATGCGAAAGAGCGCCGGGCATTGAAGCCGAGATTATGATATCGGCTCCCTTGAACCCCGCAAGGGGGCCGCCATAGCTCGAGCGGTTGAAACCTGCAAGAGTGCGCTTGTACTGGTCAAGGTCGCTGCGGGAATCGGAGATGGCGCCCTTGCTGTCGAATACGACGATGTCGGAAAAGCCCGCGGCGTGCAGGAGCTTGGATATCGCATATCCCGCGCTCCCCGCCCCTACGATGCCGACCTTGACGCCCGCCGGTGTTTTGCCAACGACTTTCAGGGCGTTGTAGAGCCCTGCGAGCGTCACTATGGCCGTGCCGTGCTGGTCGTCGTGGAAAACCGGGATGTCGAGCTCATCTGTCAGGCGCTTTTCGATGTGGAATACTTTCGGGGTGGATATGTCCTCGAGATTGATGGCGCCGAATCCGGGCGCAATCGCCTTCACAATCTCGACAATCCGGTCAGGGTCCTTCTCGTTCAGGCAAATCGGGAATGCGTCGATGCCCGCGAACTGCTGCATAATCAGCGCTTTGCCTTCCATTACCGGGAGGGCCGCTTCGGGGCCGATGTCACCAAGCCCAAGGACGCGCGTGCCATCGGTCACAATCGCTACCGTGTTCCCCTTCATTGTCAATTCATAGACGAGCCTGCGGTCCTTTGCGATTTCAAGGCAGGGCTTCGCCACGCCGGGCGTGTAAAGCGTCGCAAGGTCGGATATCGTCTTGATGGGCGCTTTCCCGCAGATGGAAATCTTGCCCCGAAGCCTTCTATGCACTGATGAGGGGTCGTTATCAGGAGACATGGCGTCCTATTGCCCGGCAAAACTTAAAATGCTGCCAGAACTCATTTCTCGAAGAACGCGCTGCCGCCGATGAACTCGCGGAGGATGGAATCCGGAGGCACAAAGGCTTCCTGATATGGGGTCGCGCTGCGGAGCTGGCGGAAAAGCCGGAGTATGCGCCGGATCCTGGCATGCCCATCGAAAAGGTCGGCGTTGCGCTCGAAAAGCGGCAGAAGCTTGAGCAGCTCGTCGCGGACATGCGTTTTGAGCATCGGCATCTCGTATGGCAGGCCGGTGTCCACGACCATGTCCGCGCTGTGGACGTATGGCAGTATGAAACGCTCGCCCTTGCGGACAAGATGCCAGTGCCAGAGCGTGTTCGCCATCGGGTATCCGCGCGTGCGCACGTCGCGTATCATGCGGCGCAGCAGGCGGACATCGGTGAAATAGGCGGGCCGGCCGTCATGGTCCGAAAGGACGGTCAGCGGCTCTATGTAGAGCTTGAACTTGTTCTCTGTGGGTATTGCCGCGGTCAATTGGGGCGAAAGAGCGTGCATGCAGTCGAGGAGGAGCACCTCGCCCGGAGCAAGGGAGAACGGCGTCGTCTCGCCGGTCCTGACACCCCCCTTGAAATTATAGTGGGGGGCCATCACTGTCTTCCCCTCCATGAGGGCGGCAAGGTGCTCGTTCAGGAGCGCGATGTCGTAGGTCTCCGGAAGCTCGAAATTGACGTCGGTGATTGCCTGCCCGTCCACATTGTACTGGAACTTCTCGGTGAACTTGTTGTCCCGGAAATACATGTCGACTTCCAGGGGCTTGAACCTGACATCGGGATGGGCTTCCGAAAGGTAGCGGAGCGCCTTCCTGCTCGTGGATGTCTTCCCCGAGGATGTCGGCCCGGTTATCAGGACGGCGCGCAGGCGGCCCTCAGTTATCATGTCTCCGATTTTATGCGCGACCTCGGTCAATTGCCCCGAGATCCTTTCTTCCGCGGCGCGTATGAGTTCAACGACGTTTCCGCCCCTGAACCAGTCGTTCAGACCCCTGGTGGTATCGCAGTCGTGCTCGCGGTTCCAGGCCCGCCTTTCCTCCAGGCGCTCTTTGGGCCGCGTATCGGGGCTGAAATGCTCGGGCTTCAGGCTGCCGTTCCGCACAAGGCAGTGGCCCTCCCGGTAGAGCATGTAGGCCATCCAGAGGCTTTCGGGCTTGGATGAGAATGATTCCTCGCCCAGGGCGAGGTCGCGGTGGAGGACCTGGACAATCGCATCCTGCACGTGCTCCACATGCAGCGCATCGGCGCTTGAGCAGGTCCTTCGCAATTCCGAAACGACCTCATCGGCGAAATGCGCTGCCTCTTTTTCAGGGTCCATCTTGGGCTTCTGCTCCACGGCCAGGATGGCCTTCTTGATGACGTGCTGGATTCTGGCCTTGTCGAATGGGACCACGCTCCCGTTGCGCTTGGTTATGGTCCTGGGTGTGCCAGACGTCATTTTTTTCTCTCCCGCTTGATGCCCGCGCGCCTCGATATTTCGGGCTTTTTCCATTTCTGAATAGTGAGTTTGGTTAAACGGTATTTAATTGTTTAGCGTTTTGGGCAAAAATGGTTCTGGAGGAGGGGACGCCGCGCGCCGGAAATGAACGGATAGCCGGAGTGGCGGGGTTCAGCCGAGGAATCTCCGCTTCCATGCCGCGGCCTTGATATCCTCGGCAAGGTGCGTGTGCTTCCCGGCCTTGTAGCTGTCATAGATGCGCGTCGTTATCTCCGCATAATCCTCATCCGGCTCGCATTCAATCCATTCCAGGGCCTTCTTCACGCCCTTGCGGACAGAAAGCGGCATCCGGTCCAGGTTGGCCAGGTTCAAATAGCGGGTCGAGTCCTTTAGGTCCTCGTCGATTTTCGTGTAGAGGCCATGCAACTCGTCGAATTCCTTTTCCGATAGCGCGGATAATCCCAGCAGCTCGGCAGGAAGGCCGATTGAATAGAACGCGGCGCAGAACTTTATCGCGCGGGGGAGCTTGATGCCCTTCATCGAGCGCGAGTAGCCGAAAAGCCCGACGTGCAGCTTCCTTGCTCGGCGGCCGGGGACGAAGACCGAGATGCCGTTTATCACGTCCGCCATCCCTATCAGCTGGGATTCGTATGCGGCGGACATCTTTTTCACGAATTCCATCGCCCTCTTCTCGTCTATTTGTAGCGGCGGGCGCCTGTGCACGTGGTTTATCATGTCCACTGCGTTCACTACGTCCCGGTGCGGATGGTCATACTTGAACGATGACTGCACGGTGTATGTCTGGACGCTCGGGTACTCCTCGCCGCAGTTGTTCACGTTCTGCGGGGTGAAGTTGCCGCGGAACGGAGCACCGCCGACGCCGATTATGGGAAGGATGGGTATGCCGCTCTTCACTTCTACGGCATGCAGCTTCTGGAGGGCGATCTTGGACAGCAGGACGGCGCTCGTGGAGCCATAGTTGAGGGCCGGGTCGCTGCGGGCAAGGAAGACGCGCTGGTATTCGAGATTCTTTTTGCCCTGCAGGTATTTCGATACGATTGCATCGCATCCAGATAGCGCCTCGAGGTTCTCGAAAAGCGGGATGATGTTGATTTTCTCCGGCTGGAAGTCGCCGACCCATTCCTTCACGGAAATCTTCTCGCTCCCCAAGCGCGTCTCCTTCTGCCCGATTATCACGCGCTCGTAATAGTTGCGGACGCGCTCGAGCTCGAGATGCGAGGTCGTCATGGGGATTATGACCTCGAATATCGGCGGCGTGTCCATACCCGCGGCCCGGGCCACATCGAATGCCCTCGGAATGCTATGGAGCGTCTCGAGGAGTATTTTGCCTTGTGCTTTCTCCACCGAGGGGTTCGGCACGCGGTATGTGAGGAAAAAGTCCCGCCCAAGGCGGTTCTTCGTGAAGAAATCGAGATAGCGGGAAAGGAGCTTCTCCACGACCTGGTTGTCGACCTCCTTGCCTTCGGAATCCCACATCTGCTCCCTGCATCCGAGCTGCGAGAAGACGAAGAACGCCTCCTTCACCTCGGCCTCGCCCGCAAGGACGTCCGAATCGGAGAAGAAGGGTGTCGCGATATTATCCGGGTGCTGCGTGCTCATGCAACGTGGAACTTCAATCATTATTAGTCGAAGGAGGGCGTCATTTAAATAATTTGCTTAGGTAGTGCTAGGTCAATCAGAGGTGGCAGCTTGATAGAAAGCATCACGAAAGCCTTCAATTCGTATTCGAAAACGCCCTTCCTTTTCGTCTGGGGCTCGCTGATGTACCTGATATTGCTCATCGCGTTCTTCTTCGCTGGGCTCGGGCTGGTACTCGCGTATTTCATATCATTGTCGGTATTCGGGAAGGAACTTGACCTGCAGTCCCTCGCCACGATGTCGATTTTCGGCGTGATAGCATTCGCGTTCATTTTCTTCAGCGGCGGCCTGAATGCCGCCCTTGCAAAGGCATACCGCTCTGCGGTCTGGAAGGAGAAGATGAGCCTTACGAAATTCTACTCGTATGCGCTCGACAAGGCGCCCGAGATGTTCGGGATTATGCTGCTCCGCGACCTGCTCTGGCTGCTCCTGGCCGGGCCCGTAATCGCGATATACATGGTGTTTCTGAAGGACGTCGCGATAATGGACATCCTCACCGGCATGTACGTGATTTCCGTGACCTTCATGCTCCACTTGATTTTCACGCCCGCGTTCATCTCGGCAGGCGCGCTCGGGACATCGTTCTTCAGCTCGATGAAGCACGCCTTCGAGTTCATGCGCAAAAGGCACATATTTTTCATCACCATCTACGCGCTCTATGCGGTCGTATGGTTCCTGAACTTCATCCCGTTCGTGCAGTTCATCACCCTGTTCTTCGCCTACCCGGTGCTGTACGCGGCGATGGTAATCATGTTCGAGGATTCTTTGAAGAATGCTGATGTTAAGGAGGAGGATGAGGAATGATGCAGCGAGTTTACGAATGCGAAGGCGCGAAGAAAGCCGCCCTTATGAAGATACTTGAGGCCGACCCGTATTTGGAAGGCAGCTTCGCCCGCGTCGGCTACAAGGTAAAGGACGGCGGGGCCATCGATGAGGACAAGGCCAAGATGTACGTGTATGTCAAGGCGTCCGACGAATTTGTGAAGAAGGCGGATGCGCTCCTGAAGGATGTCGCGAGCCCTGCAAAACCCGAGGTTGAAAAGCGCGTCATCGAGAAAATCCAGAAAGAGGAAGAGGACGCGGAAGGCGGCCTTGGAAGCATCTTCGGCTGATTATAGGAAGATACCGTCACGGTAAACCTTATATTCTTTTTCTGTGTTTTCCCATTCATGAGCGGCAGCGAAGACGAGAAGGTTGAAACAACGCGGGATGAGGCGGCAGAAGCTGAAGGCGGCGCGGAAGCGGAAACCGCTACGGATGCGACAGCTGAAAGCGCGAAACCCGATCCGGGCTCCCGCACAATAGCCTCGCGCGGCGTGCCATCGAACGAATCAATTTATCTTCCACGATACGACTCGCCCGAGCTCCGTTCGTTCCAGGACAAAAACGAGAGCATCACGCGCAACGCATGGAACGTCGATGAGCTCGCGAACTTCATCTTCTCGAAGAAATACCAGCCGAAGTATTTCGAGATAGCAATCGGCTTCCTCAAGCTCCTTGCCGAGAAGACCGAGGTCACGGGCGATGAGACAGCCGCGTTCGTGAGAAACAACGGCATTTCCAAGGCGACGTTCTACAACCGCGTCCTGCCAAGGCTCAAGCGCGTCGGCATGATAAAGGTCGAGCGGGATACGATAGTCGCGATTGAGAGCAAGAGGAAGTTCCGCCCGATGCGGATATCGCTCTCGAAAACGTTCGGGAACTATTTCATGAAAATCGGCGACTCGTGGCTCGCGGTCGTCGATGATGCGCGGAGCAGGAATGAGAAGAAGGACCAGATGCGGCTCTAATAGGGCCGCTCAACAATGGTCATAACCGCCGTTCCTGGCGATTGCCCCTTCTCGAAAACAAGGCTTGAGCCGAAATAATATGGGTATGGCTGGTTGCTTTCGACGCTGTGCGAATATCCATATGGAATGAACACGCGTTCGCCGGAGCTTTCTGCGGGCTTCAGCTCGATGCCATCTTCCCCGATGCCGCTGATTATCCAGCCTTGGTATGATACGCTGGACCAGACGCGGATGCTTTCAACTGTATCGCCTTCGCGCACCTGCCTGGTCGTCCGCATGAGGGAGTCATAGCGGCATATGTAGCCGTGGCAGCTTGAGGCATAGGATATGCTGGTGCCATATGCGGGCTCGAATAATGGCGCACATGATGAGAGGGCCAATGTGAGGGCGATGGGGGCAAGCAATTTGGCTGCACTAATGCCCTGGCTTGCTTTCGGTTCGGGCTTTCCGTATGGCACTGAATCAGCGAATTTCGCGCCAAGTTTCACGACGCCACCTCGTTCACACCCATATGATGATAAAAGATAAAAATAAGGAAAAATCACTTTCGCTTCTTCTTTGACGGGACGCTTTTAGCCACCGTCTTCTTCTTGGCCAGGGGCTTGCCTTTGGAGGCGGGCTTCGCAGTCTTCCTCGTCTTCTGCGAGTCGTCGACGAGTTTCGCGCGCTCCTTCTGCTTCTCCTCGACCACGTTCTTGGCCCTTGCAGTCCTTGCCTTGACCTTGGCAACGAGGACGCCGAAGTCCTTCTCCGTGGTTTCGGGAGCGTCGGATTTGAGCTTCTTTATCATCTCCTGGCTCTCGGAAACGAGGTCGGTAATCCTTCCGCGCGACTCGGTTATCTTCATCTCTATCTGCTTCTCGCGCGAGACGGCATCATGCAGCTCGTTCTGGTAGGAATCAGTCATGTTTTCGAGCTCGTTTAGGTACTTCTTCATGTAAAGCCCTTCTGCGGCCTCTTTAAGCTCGGACATCTCGTCCTCGCTCTTTGAGACGTAGTGCTCGATGTCCTCGATTTTCTGCTCGTAATCGCGGATGTATTCCTGCACCCAGTGCTCCATGCGCTCGATGCCGGCAAGCTCCTCCTCCAGTGAGGCGAGCTCTTCCCCGCGGGCGGAGACTTCGCTCTTGACGGAATCCGCAAGCGATGCGGCTTCGCCCTTCATCTGCTCCACCGCCTGCAAATCGCCGACAAGCGATGACATGGCGGAGTTCATCTCGTCAAGCTGTGCTTTGGCACCGTCAAGGGCGCCCTTCATCTTTTCCGAGCGTGAATCGAGGGCCGCGCCCATCTTCTCGAGGTCTTTCAGCCTCGCCGACTGGTTCTCGAGGACGGAATCGACCTGCGACATCCTTTCCTCGACAGCGGACTTGGATTCGCGCATGCCGCCGAGGTACTCATCAGCCCGGGCGCTCGTCCT
>JAGVPF010000100.1 GCA_020052325.1 archaeon | reverse complement strand
CTGATGCGAATGAGCCGATGAACGCGCTCCTTTTCATAGGGTACATACTCGTAGGCGCCGTAGTGATGGTCTTCCTCATCAGGAAGATGAGCTTCTTCCCGTTCGTGTTCATCGCGATGGAGTTCATGCTGATAGCGACATCGAGCTCGATAGTGTTCTACGCATTATTGCGGAATTTCCTAGGATACGGCGAGAGCACGCTTGCGGGAATCGCCATTGCACTCGTATTTGCGACGGCGAAACACTTCCGCCCGCAGCTCAAGAACGCCGCGGCCATAATGGCAACAGCCGGCGTCGGGGTCATATTCGGCATCTCGCTCGGGCTGTTCCCGCTCATCCTGTTCCTGATACTGCTTTCCATCTATGATTTCCTCTCGGTCTTTGCCACAAAGCACATGGTCGAGATGGCGAACTTCATAATCAAGAAGGACCTCGCCTTCACCGTGACCGCCCGCGCCCCGCCCTCAAAGCCCGGCGAGAAGGAGCAGAGGATAGACCTCGGCACCGGCGACATGATAGCGCCGATAATGCTCGAGGTGTCCGCGCTCTCGATAAGCCCGGTGGCGAGCGCGTTCGTGTTTGTTGGCGCCGTCCTGTCGCTCGGGCTGTTCCTGACCCTCGTATGGAAGAAAAAAATGATTTTGCCGGCACTGCCTCCGATTGTGCTCGGCATGATCGTATTCCTGCTTCTCGGGTTCCTGCTGAAGGCGTACTCGTTCTAGCCCGCCCGCGCCCGCTAGCTCCAATCAGCCCCCCGCATAGAAGCTCAAGTCCAGCAGCCCATGGCCGCTAAGGTTGAAGACGATTGTCCTGGCTTCGTTGCTTTTCCTGCATTCGTTTGCATGCCTGATGGCGGATGCGATTGCATGCGATGATTCGGGCGCGGCGATTATGCCCTCCGTCCTTGCGAACAGGCGTGCGGCTTCAAGGACTTCATCCTGGCCGTACGATTCGGCTTCCGAGATGCCGTGCTCCATCAACAGTGATACCGCCGGAGCCATTCCGTGGTATCTCAGGCCTCCCGCGTGGATTGCCGGGGGGATATGGCCGCTACCCAGCGTGTGCATCTTCAGCAAGGGTGTCATGCCTGCGGTATCCCCCGAATCGTAGCGGTATTCGCCTTTTGTGACGGTGGGACAGGATTCCGGCTCCACACCGATAAAGCGCGCCCGGGTTCGTCCGCCAATCTTGTCACGGACGAATGGGAACACCATGCCCCCGAAATTGCTCCCCCCGCCGATGCAGCCAATCAGGAAATCAGGCTCGATTTCAGCCTTCGCGAACTGGAGCTTCAGCTCCTGCCCAATCACGGTCTGGTGCAGGAGGACGTGGTTTAGGACGCTCCCGAGGGCGTAGTTGGTCTTCTTGTCCGATGCGGCGACCTCGATTGCTTCGCTGATGGCGATTCCAAGGCTTCCGGGCGTGTCCGGCATTTCGTTCCGGATTTTGCGGCCATATGCTGTGACCGGGCTCGGGGAAGCGTGGATTGTTGCCCCGTACGATTCAATCATAATCTTCCTGCCCGGCTTCTGCTCGAAGCTGTTCCTCACCATGAAGACGGTGCATTTCAGCCCGAAAAGCATGCTCGCATAGGCGAGTGCGGTTCCCCACTGGCCGGCACCGGTTTCGGTTGCAAGATGCTCGATGCCCTCCTTTGCGTTGTAATACGCCTGCGCGATTGCAGTATTCGGCTTGTGTGAACCGCACGGATTCAGCCCTTCGTGCTTGAAGTATATTTTCGCCGGCGTGCGCAGATGCTCCTCGAGGCGCTTTGCGCGGATTAATGGCGTTGGCCTCCCGAACCGGATTAATGCGTCCCGCACCTCCTGCGGGACCGGGATGCTCCGCTCTGCCGACATCTCCTGCCGGATAAGCTCCTTTGGGAATATCGCCTCCAAATCCGCAGGCGTTACCGGCTCCCGCGTCTTCGGGTTCAGGGGCGGCGCCAATCGCTCCGGCAAATCCGGCAGCACGTTGTAGAAATTCCTCGGGACCTCGTTCTCATCCAATGTGATTTTTATCATTTCTGTCATATGGAAAACCTCCGGGGTAGTATCAACTCTTGGGCTGGATTGAAGGGATGGAAGGAATTGGCGGCGGTGCCCTTGCTGGAGGCAAGCCGAAATGGTTTCCGGGGATTACGAAAAGGAGAAGGCTTAACGCCAAAGGCACACAGAGGGGTAGACGTCCGATGATTTCAGGTTCCTTATTCTCGCTTCCATCTACTTCACCTCCGCAGTTTTTCGGTTGTTTGCGGATTTATGCCGCTTTTAGAGAACGCGATTCTTGGATATAAAAATCTATGTAACATGCTTGCGCACGATGAGGTCGAGGACCACCTGTACTGTTTGGGGCGAGTAAGGGCGGACGATTCTCTGTGAGGCAATTTCGATTCTGACGCCGCTGGCCTTTGCGGCTGATTCCGCCTTTTCTGCCGCTTCGCGGAAGGGGTCACTGATTCCTGCGAATGTATAGAAATGAACCATGCCGCCGTCCCTGGCTCCGGCATATGCAACATCGAGGAAATCATGCGCGTCTTTTGGAAGCGGCATGAGGACCCGGTCGGCATAATCCCGGTAGCCGGCCATTACGACCTTGCGGGCATCGCCCAGGACTGCTTTGATGTTCTTCGCCTTGTTCCGGGCGATGTTCTTCTCCATGAATGCGACGGCGTCCGGGTTCAGCTCGATTGCGATAATCTCGGCGTCCGGATGCGTCTTTGAGATAACGAGGGGAAACGGCCCCACGCCCGCGAACAATGCAAGGATTCGTTCGTTCGGCTTAACGAGCTCGGAGATGCGCTTGCGCTCGTGCGAGAGGCGGACGGAGAAATATACTGAGGCGACATCAAGCTCCATGAGGACGCCGCTTTCCTTGTAGAGGGTGGTCATGCGGTCTTCGCCGGCTATCGGCTTCACGCGCCGAACGCGGAACTCGCCCTCCATGGGGCCAAGCTTCCGAAGGACGGTCTTGAGGTTCTTGTGGACGGAAAGAAGCGCATTTCCAATATCCACCTCACGCGATTCGAGCGCATCGGGAATTTCGATTATGGCGATGTCGCCGATGATATCAAAGGAGCCGATAAGCGTTTCAAGCTCTTGTTCGGAAAGAATGCCGGAGAGCGCGTCCTTGAGCCTGTCATGGTGGATGGGGCGTTTCACCTCATCGCGCTCGACGGTCTCGCAATCCCCGAATGGACCCGAAACCGGGAATAAGACGAAATCGCCCTCGTTCAGGATGGGATATCCGCCAACGAACAGCCCCTTCTGGATGAGCTCGCGGCGGGTTTTTTCTCCATCCCTCCGCGGAACTTTGAGGTATATCACCATATCACCTTGAGCTGGGCGAACGGTGAGCTGTGAACGAGGTTCATTCAATCACTATCGCCGGCTTGTCCGGAAGGGCGGATTTGGCCTT
>JAGVPF010000065.1 GCA_020052325.1 archaeon | reverse complement strand
TACGGCTACCTGAGCGAGCACCACGCCTTCGGCCAGACCGAGGAGAAGGCCGGGGAATACGCCGAGGACCTTGCCGCCACTATGCTGGCATCCTCGCTCGGCGTAGCATTCGATTCCAATACCGCCTGGGACGAGCGCGAGCAGCAGTTCAAGATGAGCGGGAAATTCGTCAAAACGATGAACATCACGCAATCGGCAGTATGCGACAAGGAAGGCAACTGGACGTCGGTCGTCGCCGCTGCGGTTTTAATACTGTGATGTATAATATCATACCGATATCAAGGTGAACCTATGGGATTCTGGGATTCTGTTCTAGGGAGCGACAAGGGCGCGCAAGAGCCGGCACAAGAAGACAAGTCGTCCAATCCGTTCAACGTCTCAATCTCATTTGCCCCGCTCCGCCTCTCAGCCAAGAACCGCAGCTCTGTCAGCCTGGTCGTGAAGGTCAAGAACATCTCCGCATCGCCGCACCTGGTTTCGGTCGATGCGCTCCTTCCCCGCGACGCGATGATAGGGTTCGACCCGGCGTGCATCAACAAGGCGGCAGAAAAGCGCCTCGGCGAGCTGAAGTCCGGCGCATCCTTAGATGTGCCGATAACCATATGGTCCAGCAACCAGACGAAGGAGGGCACATACCCTGTCGAAGTGACCGTTTATTCGCATTACATCGGATACGAGAAGGTGCTGAGCTACATCAAGAAAAGCACCAGCCTCCGCGCGGTCTGAATAAAAAAATCCGTTTTTTTCATTTTCTCTACTAATCTATCCATCCTAGGATGGGCAGGGCGGAACTAAGCGGGCTGGTGTCCGACCTCCAGATGATTTGACCTAACGATGCTCAGTTTTCGAGCGAGTTCTTGAGCTCCTCGATGGATTTCGCGACCCGCATCCCCTTGTCCGTCAGCTTCACAATCCTTTTGTTTCCCTTCGGCTCGATTGTGACGAGGCCGCTTTTCTGCAGGTTGGAAACAAGCTTCGTCACATATACGTAAGTGGTGTCGCTCCCCTTGGCGAGTTTTGAGAGGTGCCAGTTCGCCTCGCCGTCGCGGAGAAGGACGAGGATTCTGCATGGCTTTGGGCGGGCGAAGACCGAGAACATGGGGCAATCACTCTTCCCAAGTTATAAACGCTTTGCCAATACGGCGGGCCAGACGCGCCGCTTTGATGCCGCCACTTTAAGAATGTGCTTTTTCCGTCGTTGCATCGACGATACCTTTATAAAATATCTCTAGGTTTATCTCACGGAATCAACGAATCCTCCCCGCGGGAGGCTCCGAGAAGGTGTCAACATGGGATCAAAAGTCGGAACTGAAAAAATATCTAGGGAAACTGGCTACCTGTACTTCGTCGGAAAGGACGGCTACGTTTGGGCCGCGCCAATGAAGCACAATACGAGGGGCAAGAAAAAGAAGGTAGGCGCTGAGAAGATCAGCAAGGAAGACGGCTTCATGTACTACCTTGGCAAGGACGGCTACGTATACAAGGCGAAGCTGAAGAATGCCTGAATTTTTTCTTCTTTTTCCTTTTCCTAATCTTTTTAAAACAATCCCAATCAAATCATCTCTAATCCTATTCTATTTGTGAGGTGAACACATGCGTATAGTCATATCGGAATCTAGCGGAAAGAGCTACCAGTTCGAGCTCCCTAAAGATAAGGAAGCAGGCCTAATCGGCAAGAAGCTCGGGGACGAGCTCGACGGAAACCTTGTCGGCGCTGCGGGTTACACCCTTACGCTAACCGGCGGCTCAGACGGGAGCGGCTTCCCCATGAGGGTGGAAGTGCACGGTTCTGCCAAGAAGCAGATACTCATGAGCGACGGGGTGGGCTTCAACGCGAAGGACAAGGGCGCGAGAAAGCGCAAGCATATCCGCGGCAACACGTTTTCTGCCGAAATCGCCCAGGTGAACTGCAAGGTCAAGACGCCCGGCAGCACCCCCCTCGAACAGCTCTTCCCCAAGGCTGAGAAAAAGGAGAGCAAATAATGCAAGCCGAGATGAATGTCGGCATGCTGGGGCATGTCGACCATGGCAAGACCACGCTTACAAAGGCACTTACCGGGAAATGGACCGACACGCACAGCGAGGAAATAAAACGCGGCATATCCATCCGGCTCGGCTATGCCGATGCCTATATATATAACTGCCCGAAATGCGACCTGCTTTCGCCCGATGCCAAATGCGCAAAATGCGGCGGCAAGGCGAAGCTGCTCCGCAAGCTGTCCATAGTGGATGCGCCAGGCCACGAGACGCTGATGACGACGGTGATAGCTGCCACCAGCATCCTGGACGGGGTGCTTTTCCTGATAGCCGCCAACGAGCCCTGCCCCCAGCCGCAGACCGCCGAGCACCTTCTCGTGCTCAATTCCACCGGGATAAAAAACATCATTATCGTCCAGACGAAGATTGATCTTGTCAGCAGGGAAAAGGCAGTGGAGAACTACAGGCAGATTAATGCGTTCCTCAAGGGCTCGGCGGCAGAAAATGCCCCGATAATCCCCGTTTCAGCCAATGCGGGCCTCAATATAGACGTCCTCCTGAAGACTATAAACGAAGTGATGAAACAGCCAAAGCACGACGAGAAGGCCGAGCTTCGCATGTACGTTTCGCGCTCATTCGATGTCAACCGCCCCGGGGCTGAGATAAAGGACCTAAAAGGCGGGGTCCTGGGCGGCTCGATTGTCCAGGGCGTCCTGAAAATCGGGGATGAAATCGAGATCATGCCCGGGATATCAAGGAAGGAGGGCGCAAAGCCGTCCCCGGTCATATGCATGGTCCAGGCTCTCATGGAAGAAACCGAAAAGTTAGATTCGGCAAGGGCGGGCGGCCTTGTTGCAATCGGGACCACGTTAGACCCGTCCCTCACCAAATCCGACGCGTTCGTCGGCTCTGTCGTAGGCCGCAAGGGCGAGGTTCCGGAACCCATCGACACGCTTAATGTGAAATACAGCCTGCTGGAGAGGGCGGACATTCAGAACATGCC
>JAGVPF010000025.1 GCA_020052325.1 archaeon | reverse complement strand
CTTTCGGGGGGCCAGCGGCAGCGCGTGGCGATAGCGCGCGCCCTTGTGAATGAGCCTGAGCTTGTGCTTGCTGATGAGCCGACAGGCAACCTGGATTCGAAGACCGGCCAGGAGATATTGGACATCCTCAAAGGCCTGCACAAGGCGGGGAAGACCGTTGTCATAATCACGCACGACCAGTACATCACAAAAGTGACGGACCGCGTCGTGAAGATAAAGGATGGAATGATTGAGAAGGTGTGAACATGAAAAGAACATTTGTATTATTGATGGTGCTGGCCCTCGGCATGTCATTTGCCGGGCTTTCAGTGGAAGATTTCTCTTTGACCAAACCGGTCTACTCGCCGAATGAGCCCGGGGTGGCCACCGTAACGGTGTCGAACCCGATAGGCTCCGAGCGGGTCTCGGCCATAACGATGTCAATAGACAGCCCCGCTGAAATCCAGGTCACAAGCGCACCGAAGATGTCCGACATCGATGCGGGGGGCTCCGCGATAGTGTCCATACCCTTCCGGGTAACGGACAGTGCGAGGCCGGGCATTTACCTTCTGAGCGTCACATTCGCAGGGTACAAGAGCGTGGGCGGGCTGGGCTCCTCCCAGACATCGATAAACACGGTGTCAATTCCTGTCACGGTCGTGAACGAGCCGGAACTGTCCTTCACGGTCGACCGGGCGGTCATCTCAAGCATCGACACGGTCCGGATGACGATAAGCAACAATGGCGGGCAGGCCAAGAATGCCAAGCTCACAACGGTGGGCCAGGTATCCCTCTACGGCTCCGACCAGATTTACCTCGGGCAGCTCTCAGGCAACAAATCCGTGGATTTGACATTGGACTCACGGAACGCGCAGGACGGCCCGTCCGATGTCGTAATGAACCTAGAATACGACGATGAACTCGGCATCCCCCATGAAATGAACTTCACGATAAGGATGACCGTCCGCAACGAGCGGCTCGACCTGACGTTCAGCCAGCAGAGCGGCATAATCACAAAGAAGGAAGGGGCGCTGAAGCTGTCCGTCCGCAACGACGGGACAGAAACGCTGAAAGACATCCGCCTTTCCTTCCCGAACGCCTCGATACGGCTGAAGGATTCGGACGAGATGAAGTTCGGGGACCTGAAACCCGGCGAGAGCGCAACAGCATCGGCGACGGTTTTCGCGGAGCTGCCCCCGGGTGTGAACTCCGTCGCATCCGAGCTGAGCTGGATTGAACGCGACGTGCAGAAGGAAGGCACCCGCCAGATTCCGCTGACAATAAGCTCTGACGCGGATGTCGGGGTTTATCTGGAAGCCAAGCCGCTTCCGCTCACGATAGGCACCGAGCACACGATATCCGTCCTCGTCTCGAACCTGGGCTCATACCGCATCGAGAATGTGGATGTGGGCATCGAGTCGCCGGCACTCAGCTCGCTGGACCTTTCCGACAAGCAATACATCGGCGGGCTGCAGAACGACGACTTCTCGACGGTCCAGTTCCTCATGAGGGCGAACGCGACCGCTGAAGGCGATTACCCGGCCAAAGTGACGGTCAACTACCGCGACCAGTCCGGGGAATGGAAGCAGAGGGTGATTACACAGATGATATCCGTGCATGACGGGGTGGTTGCGCAGGAAAGCCCGCTCCCGCTTATTGCCGGCGGATTCGTCCTTCTGGTTGCGCTCTGGTACTTCAAGTTCCGGAAGGCCTGAAGATGGACCTGACTGAGATGCTGAAGTATTCGTTCGACTACCTCCAGCACCATAAGCTCCGCACGTTCCTTACGGTGCTGGGGATAGTCGTAGGCATCTCGTCGGTCATACTTCTGGTCGGCCTTGTCCAGGGCCTCAAGGAGGACGTCCTCAAGCAGCTTGAGGATTTCGGCCCAAGGACGATAATCATCGCCCCCGCCACCGCAAGCGGCGGCAGCGGGTTCGGAGGCTCGACATTTTCCACTACCCGCGGAAAGCTCTACGAAAAGGATTACGACCGCATCAACCGGCTCCCGGAAATCAGCAGCATAACAAAGATAATCTCCGGGCAGACCACCATAGGTTTCAAAAACGAGTCCATAAGCGCCAGCGTTTACGGCATCGAAGCCGGCCTTTTCGATGACACGGTGCCCGTTGACATCGATTCCGGGCGATTTTTGGAGCCGGCCGACCGCAATGTCGCCGGCCTCGGCTGGACAATCTCCACGAGCTTCAAAGAAGACATACAGACGCAGTCCAGCATATTCCTCTCCGGAAAGAAGTTCAAGGTCATAGGCGTGCTGAAAGAGACCGGAAATTCATTCGCCCCGATAGATAATGTCATATTCATCCCCATTGACGATGCGAGGGACCTTTTCAACGAAACCCTTCTTGAGGGCGAAATCACCGCAATCCGGCTTACGCTTAAAGAAGGAAGCGATGTCGAAGCCGTGTCGGATGAGATAACCGATGCCCTCCTCGCCTCTCACCGCGTGACAGAGGACGAGAAGGATTTCACCGTTGTGACGGCCAAATTCATCAATGAGCGCTTCTCCAGCGTGCTTGACCTGCTGACGCTCTTCCTGAGCGCGATAGCCTCGATTTCACTCATCGTGGGCGGCATAGGAATCGCCAACACCATGTTCATGAGCGTGCTCGAACGAAGGAGGGAGATAGGCACGATGAAGGCGATAGGCGCGACAACCGAACAGATCCGGAACCTTTTCATGGTCGAGAGCGCCGTGCTGGGCCTGGCCGGAGGCGCGCTTGGGATACTGTCCGCGGTGAGCCTGGGGGCCATCCTGCTCATGGCGTTCAAAATCAGCTTCGTCTTCGACCCGCTGGTCATCTGGGGCTCTGCCCTCTTTTCGATGGCGCTCGGGGTCGTGTCCGGGACATACCCCGCAATCGACGCCGCGAAGGTGGACCCGATCGAGGCACTGAGGTACGAATAGATGAACCTCCTCGAAGCGCTCACATATTCGGTTAACAGCCTCATCCGGCGCAGCCTCCG
>JAGVPF010000056.1 GCA_020052325.1 archaeon | reverse complement strand
CAAACAGTATCTTTAAAAATTGTGTGTTTTATAAGTATAAACATTGATAGTCATAAACTAACATAATAACAACGTCAAGGTGGTTAACCATGCCTCGTGGTAAGAAGATAATAATAGAGACTGAGATCAGCGATGACTTTGTGGACAGATTCCGCGCTATCGACTTGGATGAGATAAAGAAAGAGCGCGACCGGACCGAGAGGGGGCTTTCAACGTCGGTTGCAAGCGTCTTCAAGGTGGCCCAGAACCTGTACCGCCAGAAAGCGAGCGAGGACGAGCTTGAGGGCAAGCACGAACTGTTCTCGGTGCGCTCTGCATACGATTACCTGAAAAACAGCAACGTCTTCATTTCCTTCAGGGCATTCGGCGGAAGAATCGAGAGGGGCACGATTCCGTTTGTCAAAGTGGGAAGGAAGAGGTACATCCCGAAATCCGTCCTTGACGACATCACGAGCACGAAGACAGAGTTCTACACCGTGAAGGAGGCGTTCGAGGAGTACAAGAAGTCGAACCAGAAAATCAACTTCAGGGCGTTCATCGGAAGGATCGAGAAGGGCTCGATTCCGAGCGTGAAATTCGGGACACGGAGGCTTGTGCCCAAAGACGCGGTGGAAGCGCTCACGCACATCAGCAACAATTACTTCTCGGTAAGCCAGGCAATCAAGGAGCTCCACAAGACCGGCATCCGGATCAAGAGGAACGCCTTCGAGAGGCGCCTGGACCGTGGGAGAGTTCCGCACGTCAAAATCGGCGGCAGGAGATTCATCCACGAGGATGTCATGCGCGAGCTGACTGAGAAGGAGTCGGCCTTGCGCAGGTAAATTTTTTCTTATTTTCCTTTTCTTTCGTATTTTCGGTTTCTCATTTTCGTCTTTTCTTCCCCGCCCAGGCCGACCCGGGAATGGGGAATCTTTAATTAGCATTCTCACAAATTAAGCCCATGGCTATTTCCAGGAGGCGCGCTTTCTTCATAGACGCCGGGTACACCGTTAAGAACGGCAAGACGTATGTGACGCTCGTCCTCAAAGGGAAAAAGGCCGTCCGGAGGTACTACCAGTACGACCCGTATTTCTACGTCGATGCGCCAATCGACCGCAAGGACGACCTCCTGCAGGCGAGAGGCGTGAAAAAGAACGGGGAAATCGTGATGCCGCTGCGTGTCGAGGTGGTCGAGCGCAAAATCGGGCTGGAAACAAAAAAGATGCTCAAGCTCTTCTGCCGCGAGCCGTCGCACGTTCCCGCCATAAAAACCGCGATACCCTTCACCTGCTATGAATACAACATCCCATTCTCGCGCAGGTTCATCTTCGACATGGGGCTGACGCCGCTTTGCGTGGTCAGGTATGAGCGCGAAAAAAGGCTCATAAAACGTATTATCGGGTCAGTGCAGGGCGACCCCAAGCTATCCGTCATGAGCTTCGATATCGAGACCTACAATCCCCAGGGCGCGCCAAGGGAGGACAAGGACCCCATTGTCATGATAAGCTACTGCGGAAAGAAGAAGGGCGTCATCACATACAAGAAAGGCCCGGAAGGGCAGGATTACGTCGAAACATTGAAGAGCGAGGAGAGGATGCTCGAGCGGTTCTGCGAGATTGTCGCTGATGAGGACCCGGACGTCCTTGTCGGATACAACTCCGCGAATTTCGACCTCCCGTACCTGAGCGCAAGGGCCGGCGCGCTCGGCATCCGGATGTACCTCGGGCGTTTCGGCGGGCAGATGAAAGAGGTCAAGAAAGGGCTGACTACCGGGATAAGCATCGGCGGGCGGACGCATTTCGACCTGTACCCGGCAGTGAAATTCTTCGGTTTCATAGGGATAATCAAGACGCAGAGGTTCACCCTGGACGCTGTCGCTGAAGACGTCCTTGGAAGCAGGAAGGTCAAGATTAAAAAGGAGGAAATCTGGCGGATGTGGGACAGCGATGATATCGGAAAGCTCTGCGAGTATTCGCTTGTGGATGCCGAACTGACATCGAAGCTCGCATCGCGCTTCCTGCCCCTTGAGATGGAGCTCTCGGGAGTTGCGAAGATGCCGCTTTTCGACACCACCCTCTCCACGAGCGGGCAACTGGTCGAGAACCTGCTTATGTACCATGCCACCTCGCGCGGGGAAGTGATTCCTTCCCGCCCGGGAGGCGATGCGATAATGGAACGCATCAATGCCCCGATACAGGGGGCGTTCGTGAAACTGCCCGAACCGGGGATTTACGAGAATGTCGCGGTGCTGGACTTCCGCGGGCTGTATCCGTCGATAATCGTTTCCTACAATATCGACCCGGGCACGCTCGAGGAAGACGGGAAGCGCGGAACGGGGAGCCCGCCGCACGATGCTGACGAGGCGGCCGGAAGCCACTTCGTTTCGCCCTCAGGGGCAAGGTTCTCGAAGAAAGGGACCGGCCTGATACCGTTCGTTCTGGATTACCTGATAGACAAAAGGATGGAGCTCAAGAAGCAGCTCAAGGTGCTGGACAAGGCGGGCGAGGAATATATCCGCGTCGAGGCGCGCTCGCATGCCCTCAAGATTCTGGCAAACAGCTTCTACGGCTACATGGGGTACGCCCGCTCGCGCTGGTATTCGCGCCCGTGCGCCGAGAGCGTGACCGCATGGGGCAGGAAGCACATAATGGAGACGATTGAAACCGCGGAGAAGAAGGGGTTCTCCGTGCTCTATTCGGACACGGACAGCGTGTTCCTGCTTTACAAAGACAAGAAGGACGTCCTTGCATTCATGGATGACGTGAACCGCGTGCTTCCCGAGAAGATGGAGCTTGAGCTCGAAGGGTTCTACCCAAGAGGCGTGTTCGTCTCCAAAAAAGGCGCGGGTGAGCGGGGCGCGAAGAAGAAGTACGCGCTCCTTGGCGAGGACGGGAGGATAAAAATCCGCGGCTTCGAGCTGGTAAGGCGAGACTGGTCGTCCGTCGCAAAGGACACGCAGCGCAAGGTGCTTGAAGCGATACTCAAGGAGGGCAGCAAGGAGAAGGCGGTCGGGATTATACGCGACATCGTCAGCCAGCTCCAGGAAGGGAAAGTGCCCCTCGAAAGGCTCGCAATCAGCACGCAGCTGAACAAGGACCCCGATAAATACGAGGTCGCGAGCCCGGAGCTTTCGGCGGCAAAAAAGATGCTGAAAGCGGGCATCCCGGCTGAAAAAGGGACTGTAATCTCGTATGTCATAGGAAAGAGCGGCAAGACGATTTCGGAAAAGGCCGAGCCACTCGAGCTTGCCAAAGGCTATGACGCGGACTATTACATCAACAACCAGGTGCTGCCTGCTGTGATGAAAATCATGAAGGAGCTCGGCTACGACGAATACAGCATGAAGTTCGGCGGGAAGCAGAAGAGCCTCGATTCGTTCTTCTGAAAGGGGAAGAAACAGAGGGTCTAAATCATTAAATAATCTCCCGCGGAATGCTTATGCATGGCCGGCTCTCAGGGGATGAAGAAGAAGGAGGACATCGCTTCGATCATCAACAGCATTCTTGACGAGGCTACGAGGACGAGGAAGGGCTTCACGCCCGAAGTCGTCCGCGAGTTCGAGTCCGAGGGGCGCAGGGCCAGCCAGGGCAGGGAGGAAAGGCGGGCGGAGCCGCGGGCGCGCGAGGAGCATGTGCGCGAGATGACGCCATCAAGGCAGCTTGGCTCTGTCGTGGCCCACCGGGCTGAGGACACTGAAAGGAAAGCCTCCATAAGCCCGGTCATGACGCAGCGGGCCATAGAATGCTCCGTCGACCTCGGGGAGAGGCTGGAGCTTGCCGCGAGCGGAAGAAGAACGCGCGGCGAATGGGCATCGGGTTGATTCGAATGGTTTTCCTAGACATCTTGGACGAGGCTAACGAGAATAAGATAGTGGCGCTCTGGAAGACGATGACGGAGTCCGACAAGGCGCACTTCATAAACCAGGTAGCGCTCGCCCTCAGCATATGGGGAAGCGACGTGAAGGGGAAAAAGGTCGTGGTCCAGGTCCTCAGGCTCATGACCAACAACGGGACCAGTACGCTTGCGGATTTCGGACTATATGTTGATCGCGCCGTGGGAACGGAAGGGACAGCCGGCCTTGAGGATAAAATCAAGCGCGCCTCGCTCATAATAGAGGGGTACCGGATAAAGAACGCGCTCGCGTCCGAACCGCACCACGAGCTCTTCTAGGGCATTAATCAACAACCCAGGTTTTACCGATGCAATTGTGCAGCATGTGCAATCTTGCCAATGGGGATCATTTCGAAGAGGGCGAGTGCTACATCTGCGGCGGCGCTGCATTGAAGACCGACGCGATGATTGCGCAGGCAACGGCGCTCCTTCTGGAAAAAAAGGCGAAAAGCTTCTCGATTTCGACCAATATCGACAAGGAGTGGCTGGCAAAGGAGGAACGGGCGTTCGACCAGAGGATGCGGGGCGCCGAAAGCGTGAAGAATTTCCTCAACAGGCGCATCTCCGCCGCGCTTTCGAAGGCAAGCGGCGCAGGATACTGCGCGGAAGGGGAGTGCAAGGTTGTCTTCGATTACTCAAAAGGCGCCGTTGAATTGCGCGAAGGCGACTTGTTCATATTCGGAAGGTACTGCAAGCGCGCGGCCGGCCTATCGCAGAGCAGGTGGACATGCCCCAAATGCGAGGGGAAGGGCTGCTCAAACTGCCAGGGGAAGGGGAAATACTACGAATCCGTCGAGGAGAGGATTGGGGAGCCGGTGAAAAAAGCGGCGCAGGCGCAGGGCTACACCATGCACGCATCCGGGCGCGAGGATGTCGATGCGACGAATTCCGCGGGCAGGCCGTTCGTGCTTGAAGTGAATGCGGCGAAGAATAGGACGCTCGACCTTGACGCTTTGTCAGCAGAAATCGCCGCGAGCGGGGAAGTGGAAGCGCTAGACCTGGCGTTCGTGTCTAGAAGCTTCGTCGAGGTCGTCACCGAATCGCATTTCGACAAGACATATCGGGCGGAAGTCGAATTCGAAAAGGATGCCGGCGATGCGGAGATGATGAGAATCCGCACCCTGGAGGGCGTGATGCTGCTCCAGCAGACGCCGACACGCGTCGCGCACAGGCGCGCGGACCTAATAAGGCACAGGCGGGTCAAGCACATCGAGGTTGCCCGGGCCGAAGGCCAGGATTCCCGTGCCGCGACGCTGATTATCCAGGCGGAAGCCGGGACCTACATAAAGGAGCTGATATCGGGCGACAATGGAAGGACCAACCCGAGCGTCTCCGGCCTGCTTTCGATGAAGGCGAAATGCACGAGGCTCGAGGTCACCGGGATAGACGACGGCTATTTGGATTTGTGCAGGAACGGCGATGCGAATACTGCAAATGCGCGGAAAAGGTAGAGGACTGCGCGCCAGGGGCGGAAAAAGCTGAAAAATCAGGGCCTTGCCCCGTATTTGCCCATGTACGCCTTGTAGTTGTCGAAAATCTTGTCGTTCACGTAGACCTTGCCGTCGACCGGCCTGTTTTTGAGGTGGTTGAACGCCATGTGGATGTCGATTATCGGATGCACCGGGACGCCCGTCTCCTCGCTGAACTCCGCAAGGGCGCTCCTGCGCTTCCCGATTTCCTGGCGGTCGACCGCAATCACGATGCCCACCACCTCGGCTTTCAGCGCCTTCTCCAGCTTCTCAATCGCCTCCACCTTGGTTCCGCCGGTCGTGAGGACGTCATCGACAATCACTACGCGCTGGCCGTGGTCAATGTTCT
>JAGVPF010000114.1 GCA_020052325.1 archaeon | reverse complement strand
AGGCGGAAACTGTTCGACTGGGTGTTCTGGAACCTGATTGACGGCTAGGCATATTTCGCACTTATTTCCTGTTTTTAGCCTGGGGTTCGCCTTCGCCGCGCCCTTTGGGCTTCAGGATTTGCCCGCGCTTTAGTGGAGTGAACCTGTTTGACAGCTCGGCAAGATACGTGCCAATGACCTTCCGTATCTCCCGTCCAGCATCCTCTTCCCTGTCCACCTGGGTGGTGCATCCGGGAAGCCTCGGCACAGAGACGATGTATCTCCCTTCTGATTTTTCAATCGTGACCTTGAAACCTTCCACTTCGATTTCTTTCATATGGATCCCCTCCCTTTCCGGTCTAGAGCCTCAGCTCCCGTCGCGTCCTCTCGAATTCGTCCAAATCGACACTGGATTCCTGGAGCTTCTTCTTTATTGTCGACGGGTTCAGTTCCATCTGCTTCCGATGCGCTTTCTGCACGCACATAATGTTGCTTTTTGCATCCCGCAACAGCGTGCCGTGGTTGGCTTCCCGGACCTCCACAAAACCCATCGCCTTGACAACCTTCATGAAATCATCCGGGTCCATCGGCCTGCCCCGGTATGTTATCTCTTTTCCGATTTTCAGAGGCGCCGCAGCCGGCATCGGAATCTCGAGCTGGCGCGTTATGTCTTCGTACGTATCAATGAGGATGCCCGGGGTCTGGTTGTAATCCGCCCATGCCGGAAGCGGCCGTTCCCCTGACTTTGCCCACCCGTCAAGTATCGCCTTTTTGTTCTCCATCGCGTCGAGCTCGGAAATGAAATCATCCTCATTCGGGATGAGTATCGTTTCGGGATATGCGGCGAAGGCCTTTTTCACGAGTTCCTTGCCGAGTGTTGTGCTTTGCACCAATCCCACCCTCTCCTCGATTTTCTTCTCCCCGAAAAGCTCCTCGGCCTTGATTATCGCGTTCTCATCCTCGATTCCTATGGAATTCAGGAGCTCCCTCGTTTTCTTGCTTACGCTGAGGCCGCCTTCAATCAGGGTGAGGGGGATCTTCATTTTCCGCCCTTCCTTCCTCCGCTGCTCTTCCCTCTGGGTTATGGCATGGTGCAATGATGAGAGGCGGAGTATCATGTCCTCGGCTTTTTTCAGCGCCTTGGCGCTTCGTTCTCCCCTGGCCTTCTCAGTCTGGTATATCTTATAGAGGAAATGGAGGCTGCTTGAGGATGCGATGGTCGCTTCGTATCCCATCTCCGCAGCGAGCTCGGTTATCTCGCGCTGGAGGTCGGGTTCCAGCATCTCAAGCCTGATTTTTTTCAAATTGGCTCCCACATCCTCCGGTTCCATGCTATGCTATCTTCACCGGAGAATTTAATCCTTCATTTTCATATGCTCGATTTTCATGCATTTGTCCATGACGACACCGAGCCCCGCCCGTCTCGCCTTCTCCGCCGCCTCCCCATTCACGATTCCAATCTGCATCCAGATGGTTTTCGCATTGATTTCTATCGCCTCATCGACAACCAGGGGCACATCCCCGCTTTTCCTGAAAATATCGACGATGTCCACCTGGATGTTCCTGGGGATTTCAAGGAGCGAGCCGTACGCCCTGATGCCCTTCCACTCCCTTATGTTCGGGTTCACCGGTATTATCCGGTACCCCTTATCGAGCAGGTAGCCTGCGACATCGAAGCTCGGCCTCTCCGGCTTGTCGGACAGGCCGACTACCGCGACAGTCTTTGCGCTCCTCAGGATTGTTGCCGCGTCCATGCGAATCCCCTTCACCTGAAAGGATAAAATTCCGCGCCTTCCGCGGAAATGCGCTATGCAGCGAAACGCTCTTTATAAGGAAATCAGCTCGGATTTGCGGTGTTTGCATGATTGGCCTGAGCTATGATGATTTGGAACTGCTGGGGGAGATTGACAATTACAGGATGCGCGCGTTTCGGAGGGCGCGGCGCGGGAGAAAGGCAAGACGGCAGATGTCCCTGTTTTACTGATTCGCGCGGGCTCTTCCTTTTTTTCCCCATATTCTTTCTTTACTTCCTTTCCTTATTCTCCCCTCTCGTTCCCCGTTATCTCTCCTTTCGCTTAAACCGCATTGAAGGCGCTGATTCCGCTCAGGAGGTACTGGATGCCCCAGGCCATCGTGATTATCCCCATCATCGTGGACATGATTTGCAGCCCGCTTCTTCCGACGACCTTTGTCAGGTGCGAGGATAGCACGAGCACCATGAGTGTTATCAATAGGACGGCAGCACCAGCCATGGCCGTAACCGCGGTCCCGGTCTCGCTTGAGAGGATTATCGCGGTCGTGATTGTCGCCGGCCCGCAAATCATCGGCGTCCCGATGACGACCGCCACCTCGCTAATCTCCTCCCTGTCCTTGGGGAACGATATCCCCAGGCCCATCTGGATGCCAAGAAGCACAAGGATTATCCCCCCAGCAGCCCTGAAAGCATGGATATTCACCCCCAGGATGTCCAGAATGGGCTGGCCCCCTATCGCGAAGATGAAGAATACCGCCGCCGCTACGAGGACCGCCTTTTGCGCAATCCGCAGCTTCTCCCGCTCCTCCATCCCCTTTGTCAGTGAAAGGAATGCGCCGAGGCTGGCAAGCGGGTCGATAATCCCCAGGAGTAGGACGAATGCTTCCACGAGGCCGGTCATGCGGGGTTTCCTCAGGGAACGTTAAAATGCCTTCTGATGTCCCAGCCCCTGCTGTGGCCTTCGCGCTGAATTGGTGCCCGCCTTTCGACTACTCCGTCTT
>JAGVPF010000102.1 GCA_020052325.1 archaeon | reverse complement strand
TTTTGCTAGGCGGGATAGGGGGCGAAGGCATCAGGGGGATGATATCGGATATAGACCACTGGGTGGCCTTTGTCCTCCTTGGCGCCGTAGGCGGAAAGATGCTCCTGGAATCCAGGCACATGGGCATTGATAAGCGGATTAACCTGCTCGATGCGCGCATACTCGTATTGCTGGCCATAGCCACCAGCATAGATGCCCTTGCGGTCGGGGTGGGGGTAGCCTTCACAGACCATTCATTGCTCGAGACGGCCGCTATCGTCGCATTCACCACGGCCATCATATCGTTCGCCTCGGTGTATGCCGGCAAAAAGTACGGGTGCGCACTCGAAGGCAAGGCAGAGGCGTTCGGGGGCATCGTCCTCATCCTTATCGGGCTGAACATCCTTCTTGGCCACATCTTTTTCTCCTGATGGCACGAAAAGATAACATTTTTATCTATTTTAGGCAACGATATACTTTATAATACATTTTGACAAAGATTACAACATGCAAAACATTATCACGCACCCGGAGAGACGGGGGCTTTCAAGCGCTTATGTGACGGCAACGTTCAAGCTTCCGGACGAGCTCCGTGCAAGGCTCCCGCTTGACGAAAAGGCAATCGGCAAGCTTTCCGGAGGAAGGAATCTCGTAATCCGCGGATTCTGGAGGATTGGGAAGACCGAACTCATGCGCGGAGCCATCGGCGGCGCATGCGAAAGGCTGTGCAAGAACGGCATATTCTTCGATTTGAGGAGCGACAAGCACGAGGACGGGGTTCCGAAAACCGAGGCAGAGGTCCTTGAAAAAATTGCCTTGCACCTCGGGACATTCTACGCCGCATGCAATGCGGATGTAAAAATCGACCTTGCAAACCCCTTTCGCTCGCTTGAGAAAGTGCAAAGCGAATTCTTCATCGGCATTGATGAGATGATTGCGCTGCACGGGCTGGGGGAGGAATCGATGGGCCGGATTATCGGCATGATGAAGGCGCTCCCGGACAACATCCGCCTGGCCTTGGTCTGCCACAGGAACCGCACCGTCGATGGAATATTCGACCGCGAATTCGGCTCGGATGATAGGTTCGACACGATTTTCATACCCACAATCACGGATGACGAGGTGGAGAGGCTCGTGGTGACGCCGGCATCCTCGCTCGGGTACTCGTTTTCCCCGGGTGCAATCTCAGCGCTTGCGAAGAAATCCGGAAACAAGCCATGGGAGCTTTTCACTTATGCGTATATGGCCGCAGACGCCATGGAAAGGCTGGGCGTCGAGGAGGCCGACGGAGACCTTGTCGAAGAGGCGGTCTCGGTTGGGACCGCGAAGAATGACGATTTCGGCTCGCTTGTCATTGAGAATTATGCGCGGATTTATCTCCTGGCCATGGATGCGGGCGAAAAGGAGACGATGAAGCGCATTGCTCTCGGCACATTCGACGAGAAAACCGCGGACAACGCGAGCTTAAATAGCCTCCTCCAGACCGGATGGATAAAACAGGACGGCATCTGGGAAATCCAGAGCACGATGTTCCAGGACTTCATCAAGGCTGTGGAAACCGGCGAATTCAGCGTGACCGTAGTAAAGGGTTAGCCGGGCTAACCTGCGAAAGAGGTTATCGCAATCACAACGAGCGCGAGCGCCATGCAGTAATAGCCGAACCATTGCAGGCGGCTTTCCTTAAGAAGCCGGATAAGCACGCCTATTGACAGATAGCCGACAGCCGCCGCGACGATGAAACCTGCGGCGACCGGGACAACGTCTATCGCGCCATCCAGAGCATGCCTGCCTTCGAGCAGGGCCGCGCCGAGTATGGGAATGATGGCGGCAAGGAATGAGAATCGCGCGGCTTCCTCCTTTCCCACGCCAAGAATGAGCGCCGTCCCGATTGTGGAACCGCTCCGTGAGATGCCCGGGGCGACGGCTATCCCCTGCGCAAGGCCGATTAGCAATGAGGAACCCGCGCCAAGTTGTTTGCTCCCGGTTTTGAATCGCGAGGAGATGATGAGGAATGCGCCGGTAATTGCCAGTGCGCAAGCCACGGCCACGGGGCTTCCGAACATGCTTTCAAAGAAATCACGCATGGAGAAGCCGATTATCGCGGTGGGGATTGCGCTCAGCAGAATCAATCCCGCGTACCGCAGGTGCTTCTCATCGCGAGCGAGAATGCCGGCCCCCAGCGCGAGCAGGTCGTTGCGGTAATACGCCACGACAGCAAGCAGCGTGCCAAGGTGCAGGACGATGTCGAATGCGACGCTCGCTTCGATGCCCAAGAAATGCTGGGCGAGGGCGAGATGGCCGGAACTGGATATGGGAAGCCATTCCGTGATTCCCTGGATGAGGCCAAGCAGCAGGGCTTGCGCAAGTTCCATGAGGACGATTTGCCTGCCCGGTTTTTATTCGCTCCCCTTTTGCCCGGGATTACGCTGATAAGGAGGCCAACGAGGAGGTTTAAAGCAGGAAACCCCAGGAGTTCTCCATGTTCCCCCAGCCCATCTTCAATTCGATTTTCTCCCCGTCATTCGTACGGAGAACGAACTTTTCGAGCACAGCCGGATACTCGTTGTACTTGAACGTGGATTTTGCCGGGAGCACCCCCACGTTCTTCACGAATTTCCAGCAGGAATGGGCATACGCATCTGCGAACGCTTCGATTTCGAATCCCTTGCCCTTGCCGTGCACGGTGTGCGACCATAGATGGCCATTTTCATTCTTAGGTGTCACGGACACCTCGCTTCCCTTGAAAACACGCCCGGTCGGGGCATGGTAGAACATGAGGTTCTGCTGGACCGGAAGGGTCGGCTTCTTTAATTTGGCCCCGCGCCAGGCATTGTCGGCAAGCGCCGACCTGCCAGCGTATGAGACCATGAAGGTGAGGAAACTGCCTTCGTTGAAATGATATACGCCCCAGTACCATTGCGGCGGGGGGGCGGCTACAAGGATTTTCTGGAAATAGGCCGTTCCTGCAACCGGTTTCTTTTTCCCGTTGATTTTTTCGAACCCGGATAATGTGAACCGCTCAATCATCGTCCCTTCGACAACCATGCCGAGGGGTAGGTTGGTTTTCCCCCTGACCGGGCCTACGGCTTCGTGCAAATCGTCCTGGCGTGCGCGGAATTCGAACTCGAGGGGCCCGGAATCCGTCTTCGATGAGATTTTCGTGACGAAATCCCCCCCTTCCAGCGTGAATGATGAGGGCGTGGCGCCCGGAGCGGCTAGCGAAAGATTTTCTGAATCCAGTTCCATCGATGACTTTTCCAGCACAAAATCATCGTGCATCTTTTTTCCGTCGAAGTACCATGCTGCGGCCGCACCGTTAAGGCGCCACTTCGAATCCCCGGTCCGCTCGAGCTGGTCGGGTATCCGGATGTCCAGGGAATTGCAGGATATGTGCTTGTCCTTCTTGATGGACCAGAGAATCATCAGCTGGCGGCATTTTCCGGTCTTCGCGGTATCCTCATCATGGATGAAAAAAAGCCAGAACCACCAGAACCAGGAACCGTTGATTTTCCAATAGGAAGGAGGGGTCCAGATGTCCCGTATTTGCGTCTCCCACGGTTCTTTCATGAGATGGGTATCATCAGAAAGCGTTTTATAAATGTCCCTCTGACAAATGGATTTGGGATAATATGCCAAAACTCACGGATGATGCCTTGCCTGCGGGATATGATGCGATAGTCGTGGGCGCCGGGCCGTCCGGCTGCTCGTGCGCGCTATTCCTTGCCCGCTCCGGCAGGAAGGTGCTTCTGCTTGACAAGGCCGTATTCCCGAGGGAAAAGGTCTGCGGCGACGCGTTCTCGGGAAAATCCATAGGGATAGCGCGCGAGCTGGGCCTGCTCGATTCGCTCCCGGCTCTCCCGCACGGGATTGTGCGCGGATTGACCATGGTTTCGCCTAAGAACAAGAGGGTGAACGTCCCGTTCCCGAACGCCAGGGGGATGGAGTTTGCGGGCTATACGATAGAGAGGCGCATGGTCGACAACCTCTTTTTCCAGGCCGCGCTCGCGGAAAATGGCATTACTACAATCCAGGGATTCACCGTAGACGG
>JAGVPF010000037.1 GCA_020052325.1 archaeon | reverse complement strand
GAGGGAACCTTTCGACAGGCAGAAAGCCCGCGGCGCACTTCGGCGGACCGGCATGAGCGCCAAGGAGTCCGACGAAGCCCTCGCCCGGCTCGAGGTGAGGCTCCACGACGGGATAACGACAAAGAAGATTTACGCGATACTCTATGAAATCATTGAGGGCATGAAGCCGCAGGTGTCGCACAGGTTCAACCTGAAACGTGCGCTGTTCGACATCGGTCCCGAGGGATACGAGTTCGAGGACTTCATTGGAAAGCTCCTTGCAACCCAGGGATACGCGGTCGGATTGAGGCAGACCATGACCGGGATGTGCGTCAACCACGAGGTTGACGTGCTTGCGCAAAAAAACAGCCACTCATACTCGATTGAATGCAAGTTCCACAACCAGTACGGAACGCGGTGCAGGATACAGACGGCGCTTTATGTGTATGCCCGGTTTCTCGACCTGCGGGAAGGGGCGAAGAAGGGGCTGTGCAAGAGGGTGACGAAGCCCTGGCTGGTAACGAACACGAAATTCTCCGAGGATGTCATCAGGTACGCCGAATGCATGGATTTCCCCCTGCTCGGCTGGAGGTATCCGCTCCAGGATGGCCTCGAGACGCTTATTGACAGGACTCGCTGCTACCCGGTGACTGTGATACCGATGAGCCGCGATGTCATCGGCCGCCTGCTTTCGCGCAAGATAGTCACGATTCAGGACATACCGGAGAATGCGCAGAGGCTTTCCGACCTGAGCGGCATTCCGCTGGCTAAAGCCCGCGAGGTCGTCGAGCGGGCCGAGTACGCGAGATGAAGGCGTTGAAATGGCGGATGCGAGGCTAAGCGGGATAGATACGCTGCGCGGGCTGGCAATCACGGCGATGATTGCATATCACTTCATGTTCGACTTATGGTACCTCAGGATTGCCGAATTCGACATCATGTCGCTTCCGCTCTCCGTATTCCAGCATTCGATAGGCACGCTTTTCCTTGTGCTTGTGGGCATATCGCTCTGGCTCAGCGAAAGCCATAACAGGGAGGGATACGCCCACCATGCGAAGCGCGCGGCGTTCCTCGCCGCGGTCGCGCTTTCCATAACGGTCGCCACGTGGATATACCCCCACGAGGGCATGATAACATTCGGCATAATCCACTGCATCGCCCTCTGCGTCCTCCTGGCGCCGCTTTTCTTCCGGTTCGGGAAGCTGAATGCCCTTCTTGGCCTGCTCCTGATAGCGGCAGGATTCGTTGTCCCGGCAATCCAGACCGATTCGCCATACCTTTTCTGGCTAGGGATAACCACGCCGGACTACACCGCGCTCGATTTCTATCCGATAATCCCGTGGCTGGGCGTGGTGCTGATAGGCGTGTTCGCAGGGCAGACGATTTATCCTGGAGGCCGGAGCATAAATGCTCGGAAGGAGTCTCGGTTCTCCAGGGCGATGGCTTTTGCCGGGAGGCATTCGCTTGCAATCTACCTTGCGCACCAGCCAATCCTGATTAGCATTTTGCTGGCTTACAAAATCTTCGCGGCTTGAGCGGCGCCAGCCAGTTCATCGAAAAGCCGCTCGTAGGAGCAGAGCATCGCATCAAGCGAAAAACGCCTTTCCGCCCTTGCGCGCGCCTTGCGCCCGAGGGCCGTCCGCAGCCTTCCATCGGCCATAAGGCGCTTCAGGGCAGATGAAAGCGCGGCTCCATCATCGGAAGCCCGTATCAGTATGCCGGACTCGCCCAGCAGTTCCGCGCTTCCCCCTGCATCGCTTGCCACTATCGGCAATCCGGCGCACATCGCTTCCAGCACCGCGCCGGGGCAACCCTCCCGCAGGGATGGATGGACGAAGACATCGAAGGATGCGAGAACTTCGGCTATATCGTTCCTGTGGCCCAGGAAGACCACCCTGCCTTCGAGATTTAGGCTGCGGATCAGGCTGCGGAGATTTTCTTTATATGCGGTCCGGGCCGGGTCGTCACCCGCGATGACAAGCCGGGCATTGGAGGCCGCGGGCAGCCTGGAAAGTGCGCGGATGGCCAGCTGGTGGTTCTTGATTGGGTCTAGACGGCTTAGCATGCCGATTATGAAATTGCCTTTCTTGAGCCCGAGGCGGGCCTTGGCTTCTGCTCCGCCCAGGCGGCTGCGGTAAAGGGAGAGGTCTTTTCCGTTGGGGATATGGGATATTTTCCCGGGGGGCACTCCCCGCTCTGCAAGCTGCCTAACGCCCCCGCCAAAGACGGTCACTGCGCAGTCGGAGAGGCGGTATAGCGAGAAATCATGCGCACCCTGCACGGATTCTATCATCTTGCGGACCACAAGCCTTTTGCCAAATACCCTGCACAGGAAGAACAGCATGGCCCATGTCGGGAGATGGACATGATAGATGTAGACGACATCCGGCCTTTCATCCAAAAACGCCCATGCCACGCGGGGGAGTTCATGGAACAGCATCAGCTGGTCGAGCAATTTAGATCCATACGGCCGGATGCGGAGGCATATCAGCTTTGCATCGCTTTTCCACCCTTCCAGCAATTCCAGGCGGCTGGAGACAACAAGGCCTATATTCTCAACTCTCCCGCGATCTTCCAATCCCGCGAGGTTGGTGAGGAACATCCGCTCGCAGCCTCCGGCCACGAGAGAGCCTATGACATGCATTACCCGGATTTTCTTCCGCATCAACAGTATGATTGCTTCAATAATGATAAAAAATGAGCCGTAGATGAGGATACCGTGGCGAAGGTTGTTGTTACCGGCGGGGCGGGATTCATCGGCTCCAACCTGGCCCTCAGGCTTGAAGCCGATGGGCATGATGTCAAGATATATGACAACCTGAGCATGGGGTTAAGTCCACTTCTGGTCGGGAAAGAGGCGCAGTTCCAGATCGCAGTGGCGGACATCCTGGATTTCCAGCGCCTTGATGCCGAGTTCGGCGGTGCAGACTGCGTCTTCCACAATGCGGCGATACGCTCAATCCCCTTTTCAATGAAAGAGCCCCTCAAAACGAGCCAGGCCAACATCATGGGAACCCTGAATGTCCTGGAAGCCTCCAGGAAGAACGGCGTGAAACGAGTCGTACTAGCTTCCTCCTCATCCGTTTATGGCAATAGCGCGGTGCCATTCCGCGAAGACATGAGGCCAAACCCGCAGTCTTTTTATTCGGCGGCCAAAGCCGCGAATGAGAACCATGCGAGGATATATCATGAGAGATACGGGCTGGAGACGGTCTGCCTCAGGTATTTCAACGTCTTTGGATACGGCCAGGACGGGTCATACGAATACGGCCCGGTAATCGCAAGGTTCATACATGCGATAATGGAGGGGAAGCCTCCAGTGATTTTCGGCAATGGAGAAAAACGCAGGGACTTCACATTCGTTTCCAATGTGGTTGAGGGCAATATGCTCGCGATGAAAGCCGGGGCGGCCATATCAGGGATGGCGTTCAATATCGCGCAGGGTGAATCGCACTCGGTCAGGGAGGTCCTGGATGAGCTCAATAGCCTATTGGGAACCAGAGCCAGCCCGGTTCATACAGCTTCAAGGGACGGGGAAGCGGAATGCACGGTGGCGGATTTGTCGCTTTCGGGCAAAATGCTGGGTTACAAGCCAATCCACCCGTTTAAGGAAGGATTGAACGCAACAGTCAACGGATATAAGAAGAATAGAAAATAAAATTAAAAATAAAAAAAGAAAAAATTATTTTTTCTGTCCCCTGCTTCTCCAGTACACTATGCCAAGGACGAGCAGGAGCAGCAGAACCACGAGCGCGAGCATCGCGCCCAAATCGGGGCCTGTTGCCGCCGGCTTCTGGGGCTCCTCGGGCTGCGCCTGCGGGAAGGCCTTCACTTCGATTACCTTCACGACCGCGCCGTCCTTCAGGAGGGCGACCTTGTAGGTTCCCTGCATGTTGAGTGGCAAATCGAAGTTGCCGTTCTCATCCGTCCTTCCGGTGAAGTTCTTGCCGG
>JAGVPF010000026.1 GCA_020052325.1 archaeon | reverse complement strand
TTTCCCATGCGATGTGAGTTCCGGGTCGTCGGTTTCGACTGTTCCTGCCCCGACCATCACCGCCTCGTATTCCGCCCTCATCCTGTGGACGAATGCCCTCGATTCCGGGCTGCTTATCCACTTCGAATCGCCTGTGCGCGTCGCGGTCTTCCCGTCCGCGCTCATCGCCATCTTGATTGCTACGAATGGCTTTTTCGTGACGGTTGCCATATAGCGGCGGTTCAGCGTGGCTGCGGCCTTCCCGTCCGTCGGCCCGGACACCTCTATTCCCGCATGCGCCAGTTCCCTAGCCCCGGCTCCGCTTACAAGGGGGTTCGGGTCCCTCATCGCATAGACGACCTTTGAAATGCCTTCGCGGATTATCCCAGTCGTGCAGGGTGGAGTGCGCTTTGCGGTGTGCGAGCATGGCTCGAGCGTCACATAGAGTGTTGCGCCCCTAGCCGCATCGGAGGTTCCCTCTCTTCGTTTAGCATCCTCTATTGCCTCTATCTCGGCGTGCGGTTTCCCGGGAGCCCCGTGGTATCCGCTGCCGATTATTTTACCGCCCTTCACCAGCACGGCGCCGACGCGGGGATTCGGATAGGGATTCGCCTTCTTCGCAAGCCTGAGCGCGAGTTTCATGAACGAAGCTTCCCTCATGACACTCCTCCTTCCGTGAGTTCCATCTCCTTTTCCAGGAATGAATGGATTTTCTCGCATAGCATCCTAGCCCTATCGGCGTCCCGTTTGCTAAGCTCTCGGTCATCATATTCAGCTATGCTCTTCATGCTGAGCAGTTCGTAAAGTTTTTCACATGCCCTCGCCTTTTCCGCCTCGTCTGATGCCCGTGCTTCCTTAAGTAAGAGAATAATCTCATTATGACTCTGGACGGAAGATTTTCTCCCAAGTTTCATTACCGTGAACGCATCAACTGCGGAGATGATACAATGGACAGCGTTTCCGGTGCATGCGTCATAATTGCCTTTCTCGTAAGCATCCTCCATAGATGTATGATACTGATTCGCTCTTTTCCTGAAAATCTCGTATTTGTTCTTAGGTATCAACTTCATTCTAGTCATCAACACACCCTTTTCCCTTTCTTTATTGCAGACGCCACCCACTCCGGTTCGTTCTTCCTGATTGCGCTCTCACTGTAAACGTGGAAATATGTCATGTTCCCCGTCCTATCCAGGATTAGCATGCCCGCCCCATCCCGGAGCCGTTTTGCAAGCTCCTCGTTTCCGTAATCCTCCTCCAAAACAACTAATACATCAATGTCGCTGTCCTTTCTCGAAGTACCCTCGGCCACTGAACCGAATATATAAACTGCCCTGACGTGAGGACGCGTTTTTCTTTTATTCCGGGCAAGTTCGTCGGTTTCCTTGTTAATATTTTCAATCTCGGCTTTCATCGCATCCGCTAATTCCCTCCTAACGAAGTCCAGAGGGCTAATACTCAGCTTGTCGAAAAATATCTGAATGAGGGGGAACGTGAATGACTTTTTATTCAATGTCCAGACCCATGCCCTACCCACAGTATATCCTTCCACCGCATTAATCTCCAATAGCTGCTTCATCGCCTTATTTACTGCGGTATGGCTCTTGCCTATAATGGATGCCATTTCGCGCTCGCTAACCGGAGCCTGGTCTGAGTAAAGATACCAAAGAATCTTCTGTTTTAGCCTTGAGCCGAATAATTGGCGAAATACCGGCTCGTTGGTTATCATCATAGATTAGGTTTACATATGTAAACTATATAAAGTATACATATGGCAACATTCTATTTACAAAGCTTATTAATAACTGGCTAGGTTTCCCTATTATGCGCCGCTACAAGGACGGGACATCGGTCTTCGACGTTATTCCAATCCTGATAATCATCGCCCTGTCCGTCTTCGGGCTCCTCGCCCTGCTTTTCATGCCGCAGATAATCAGCTATGCGAAAACGCTCAGCCTCCCCCCCATCAGCTGGCCACCAATGGTTCCGGAGATTCCGGAGCCGCCAATCACGCAGAACCAAACCACTGAGCCCGGGCTTCCGCAGGACATGCGGCTTTATTACAGCCTGAAAAACAAGTCCTGCCAGGCGCTTTCAGAAAACTTCCTGATATCAACGCATGACGAATCCGATTGGAGCGCCAGCGGGCTCTCAGGCGAAGAAGCATCCGCGGCCGCGCTCATGCTGAAAGAATTCTCATTCGTCTCGGACACGCGCACCTATCTCCGGGGCGATTCCATGAAAAAGGTGCTGATAACGCCGGAAGGCAACCACACGTCCATCTGGAAGGACGGGCGCATCTACCAGTGCAACCCCAACTGCACGATGCGCCTCCTCGGCGATGCGGGCTGGCAGGCGTATTTGGACGGGCTTGCGGAAATGCGTTCGGGTTGCGCCTATTTCGGAAGGACTAAGTTGCCGTCATCGGTCAATCTCACGCGCCTGCTTTCCATCCAGAACACCGGGCGCGTTGAAATGAACGGTTCCCGCTGCGAGAACTTTTTGATTTTTGGCAACAAGGCCTATGCGCAGACACTACTGAACTCCAGCCTGTACCTGAATGACGACCAGCGCGCCGTCCTCTGGTCGCTTGCGCACCAGGCCGGGCCTTTTGAAGAGTGCCTCGATGACGGGAACGGCATCATCGTATACCGCAGCATCGCCATCGACCTCACGCGCTCCTACCGGTTCGATTATGCGGCCGGGGGCTTCATGCGAGTGGACCAGCAGACCACGCTCACCTATTTCACAGACGACGTGCCCGAGTCGTTCCTCGCGCTCCCGAAATAATCGGAATCAGCGAACCAGCCTGGCGGTTCAGAGCAGGTGGTTCATCCTCTTCTTTTTCGTATCCAGGTATTTCCTGCTGTACCTGTTCGGCTTGATAATGAGGGGGATTCGCTTGACGACGTTTATCCCCTCCCCCCTGAGCACAGCCATCTTGTTCGGGTTGTTGGTAAGGAGGGCGACGTCTTTCACGCCAAAATATTTCAGGATATCCGCGGCCAATGTGAAATCTCGCATGTCTTCGCCGAACCCAAGGCTGAGGTTGGCCTCTATCGTGTCCATCCCCTTGTCCTGGAGCGCGTATGCCTTGATTTTGTTGGCAAGGCCTATTCCGCGCCCTTCCTGGTCAAGGTAAATCAGGATGCCGCATTTGTTCTTCTCAAGGTATTTCATCGACGTCTCTAGCTGCGCCCTGCAGTCGCACCTCTTTGATGTCAGCGCGTCGCCTGTCAGGCAACGCGAATGGATGCGGACCGGAAGCGCCCCGTGCGGCGCATGCTCGCAGCGGACCAGGGCCAGGTGCTCCCCCCCGTCATTTCCACGGAAAGCGTGAATCCTGAATTTCCCATACCTGCTTGGGAAGAACGCCTCCCCCACGTGTTCCACGGGCATTATTTCACCCGCCCCCTTGCCGCAGCAGCTTCACAAGGTAAATCGCAGCCTTCGTTGCGCGCTCGGCATAACCATCCGCCCTTTCCTGCGCCCTTTCCCATGTGACATCGTGCCCTATAATCCCCAAAGTCACCGGCTTCCGGAACTCCAGCGAGAGCTCCCCAAGCCTCCTTGCCGTGTCCTTCGTGATGACCTCGTCATGAGCGGTGTCGCCTTTTACGACCGCCCCCAAGGTCACGACCGCATCGATGCTTTTATCCATCAGAAGTTTTTTCACCACAAGGGGCATGTCATAGACGCCGGGGACTTCGAATGCGACTGTCTCTGCGCCGTTCCCTGCCGCAGCCGCCTCCGCCTTGGCCCTCATCTTCGAGGTTATCTCGCTGTTGAACTGCCCGACAACCATGCCGAGCCTGAGCTTTTTCTGCCCAATGATTGGCCCCTCGCTCTCCTTTCCCTGCCGCAGGCCCTGCCCAGCGTATTTCACGAGCGCCTCGGGTTTCAGCATCATCGCAATCGCATTCTGCGCGTGCTTGCGGATGCGGTTCTCGCAGATGCTTCTGAACTCCTCCTCGCTCCACGCCTCGTTTTCGTGCACGAAAACTTCGATGACGTGCTTGTTCGTGAGCAGCATGGCCTGCTGGATGCCGAGCGAGGCCTCATGCCCGCATTGGGTGTCTATCGGCGCGCCGCCGACCATGCCAAGCGCCATTGCTATATCGCACCCGGCTCCCGGCACCCCGCCGGCGGCGCCCTGCATCGGGCCTTGCGCCTCGAAGGCGCGAGGGCTTGCGGCATCAGCCGCACGGCCTCCGCTCTCAAGGAGCTTTTTGCACTCGACCGGAAGGTCCTTGATGCCAGGAACCGTCCTCCGGTCAATCTCCATGTTCGGCAGGTGCTTCTTTATCTCGTCAATGGCTATCGCGCCCATATCCACCCGTGAAAATGTCGTATCAACAATCCCGATTCTCATGTATTTCAACTCCTTGACCGGCCATCATTTCGTTCGCGTCCGATTCGTCGCTTCGATAATCTCCTTCCCTTCAATGAACACGAGCCCGTGCACATCCGCATACTTCTTCGCTTCGGCCTTCGGCAGGGCCTTTCCCGGCCCCAGCATCTCGCAGAGAACCATCATCCCGCTGATGCCTGCCATCCTGGCAAGCGCGAGCGAAAGCTCGGTGTGGCCGTGGCGCCTCTCGATTCCGCGCCCAATCAGCAGGAACACGTGGCCAGGCGAGTAGAATTCGGCATGGAACGCGGCCCTTGCATCTTTCTCCCCCAAATCCATTTCGGCCAGCCTTGCCATGCTCCTTATCGTGAGCGAGCGGTCGTTGTCGGTGATGCCGGTGAAGACGTCCTTGTGGTTTATCTGTATCGAGAACGCGGGCCTGTCGCCGTATGCCGTCTTCTTGCATTCCATCGAAGACACCGGCAGCTTCGAGGCCGCGAGCATGTCCGAATAGAACGGGAGCCCGAGCCTTTCCGCGATTGTTCCGTCCACGGCCAGGCAGATGAGCCCTCCTGCGTCCTGCCTGAGCGTACGAACTGTGTCGGGTTTTGCGAACTTCGCGTGGATTACCATGTCCACTTCGCCCTCCCGTTCATCGCCGTCATAAACCAGTATCATGCCGCCGGCCTTGAGCGCGGCTGCGGCCTTTTCCAAAGCAGTCATAGAACCATTCAAGCAATTGCGTCCTCACCTATTTATTGGTAGCTACTCGTTTTTTGGTAGCACATAACATTTTAAATTTAAACACAGAATCATTGAAGAGGCTGGACACATGACGCTCGCAGGCTACCGCAAGGACCGACCGATGGTGCTGGGGCAGCACACCCCGATTTCTCTTGCCCGCGAAGGCGGCCTTTGGAAAAGAATCCCGTTCCTGAAAGACAACGACGGCATGCTCCCGCCGTATATGATTGTCGTGGGGGACCGCAGGCGCGTGCTTGCGGGTGCGATGCCGCTTACCGACCACATCCTCCTCCACAAGGAGGTCACGAAAGCCGGCTGGGACGACGAAGCCGTGTTCAAGGGCCGAATCAATTACGTTCTTAACCAGCTCAAGGGCATTCAGCTCGTGGCCCAGTCCTCAGGCCTCTTCATAAATTCAATTCCATCCGAGCACCTCTGCCTGAATATCCAAAATCCGGACAGGCCCCTTCCAGCGGCCGCAATCCAGCTGAGCGTGGGCGAGCTTGTGGCACGAAGATGGTATGTGGATATCGCGCAGCTAATCAGCGAGCTCGAATGGCTTTTCAGCCCGAATGGCAAGCCCGAGCATTTCTCGCAAAGCCGCCTTGCAACCGCACTCTCATCCCTGATTGTCGATTCCACCTGGAAAACTGGCTATGATAATGTCTATCATGAGAGAATCGTCAGGAGGCTTCAATACCTTGTGGATTACCTCAGTGCGGACGCAGGCCGCGTGAACCTCGCAGTCGGCGTCTTCGAATACAATGGAAAACCGCTTCCCCTTACAATACTCGAAACGCAGATGGGCTGCTCAGCCCAGGATATCAACGCGTGGGAGGCCCTTGTGAACTCGCGCGAGGACGGCTATAAGCTCGGCGAGATTGAAGTCCCGGCCAAGGGTCTCGTGGCGATACGCGCAGGAACATGCGGCGGCATCATCATCGCGGGCGAGGACAAGAAACAGCTTGAAGAGCCATTCATCGAAATCGGGGATGTGGTGAACGCGACATACAGCTTCGCGGATGGCGCGACCGTGCGCCAGAGGATGGGTGCATGGAGCAGCATGAGCGCCGATGACATGTCCCGGTTCAGGGCGGCGTGGGGCGGCCGGCTGACGACGGATGGCGCATGGCCGGTCGTGCGTTCATCCCCGAATGTGGTCGCGACATTATATTCTTCGAGCACCGAACTCGGCCTCACATGCCACGAAGGCGGCAACTTCACAAAAGAATCGCTCTACCTTGAAAGCGACGA
>JAGVPF010000067.1 GCA_020052325.1 archaeon | reverse complement strand
TCGCCACGCGCTGCCGCTGGCCCCCCGAAAGCTCGCCGGGGTGGTGGCTGAGGCGGTCTCCAAGCCCGACCTGCCTAAGGAGCGCGGCCGCCTTCTCCTTCCTGCCCTTGCAGGCCCCCTTGCAGAGCATTAGGGGCAGCTCGACATTCTCGAGCGCGGTCAGGCTAGGTATCAGGTTGAACGTCTGGAAAATGAACCCTATCTTGAGCCCGCGTATCCGCGCCTGCTCGTCCTCGCTCATCTTGCTGGTCTCTATGCCGTCAATGAACCTTCTCCCCGAAGTGGGGCTGTCGAGAATCCCTATCATATGAAGGAGCGTTGACTTGCCCGAGCCGCTCGGGCCGAGTATCGAGACGAACTCGCCCTTCCTTATCACAAGGTCTATTCCGCGCAGGGCTTCGACGGTGACGCCTTTGCCCATGGGGTAGATCTTGGTTATTTTCTCAAGGCGGACCACATCGTTTGCGCTTACCATTCAGACATCTCCCAAGCGGTTTCATTCAATCCATTATAGTATTATATCCCTTGCACCCTGCAGCCCATGCGCCGGGCCTGCCTTCCCGCGGTGCCGTCATTGCACCATCTCTCTGAGGAACTGCCTTTTGAGGGGGCTTTCGCACATGCATTTCTTTGCCTGTGCCAGGATTGCCCTTCCGGCGCCCGTGATGTCGTACACCTTCCTGGCCCGCTTGCCCTGCATCTCCTTCTTCTGGGATATCAGCCCCTGCTTCAGGAGCGATTTCAGCATCGGATATAGCTGGCTTGCCGTAATCACGTGGAATCGCTCTTCCTCATCAAGCCTTTTTATCAGCTCGTACCCGTGCGTCTTGTGCTTGGAGATGTACCACAGCAGGAACGTCGAGAACATGTGGCGCATTGCCTTCTTCTCGAAAGCCCTGCGGTACCCGGAGTCGGACATTTTGATATTCATATTGAACGATATATCTATTTATGGATATATATTTAAATGGACATGTGAGGGGCGGGGGATGAGGGGAGGCGCTGGTCATCATCCGCCGAATCATCTTTAAAATCCTTGGGGGGAAAACGAGTCCATGGCTGATTTTGAGGTTAAGGACATGGCCCTTGCGGGCCAGGGGAAGCTGAATATCGAATACGCCGAGCGCAACATGCCGATCATGCTCATGATAAAAGAGAGGTTCGCGAAAGAGCAGCCTTTCCGGGGGATGCGCATAGGCATGGCCCTGCATGTGACCAAGGAGACCGCGGTGCTGGTGCGCGCGCTCCGGGCCGGAGGGGCGGAAGTGGCGATAGCCGGGTGCAACCCGCTCTCGACCCAGGATGATGTGGCCGCGGCGCTCGCGCAGGAGGGCGTAGCTGTTTTCGCCAAGAAAGGGGAGACAAAGGAGGAGTACTACAGATATATAGACGAGGTCATCAACAGGAGCCCGGACCTCACGATTGACGACGGCTGCGACCTGGTGAGCGCGCTGCACACCCGCCACAAGGATAAGCTGGGCAAGGTGATAGGCGCATGCGAGGAGACGACGACCGGGGTCATAAGGCTCAGGGCGATGGAGGCGGACAAGGCGCTCAAATGCCCGGTCGTGGCGGTGAACGACAACAAGACGAAGCACCTTCTTGACAATTATTACGGCACAGGCCAATCGACGATAGACGGCATCCTCCGGGCGACCAACACGCTGATTGCAGGCAAGATATTCGTGGTATGCGGATACGGGGACTGCGGAAAGGGCGTAGCGCTGCGGGCAAAGGGCATGGGCGCCCAGGTCGTCGTCACCGAAGTCGACGCGTTTCGGGCGCTGACCGCGACGCTGGACGGATATCGCGTCATGCCGATTGCGGAGGCCGCGGCTGTGGGAGATATTTTCCTCACGGTGACAGGCGACAAGGACGTGATACGGCTTGAGCATGTCCGGAAGATGAAGGACGGGGCGATACTTGCCAACTCCGGGCACTTCGACTGCGAAGTGGACGTCGCGTCGATGAACAAGGAGTTCAAAATGAGGAAGATAAGACCGTCCCTCGATGAATATGACGTCGGGGGGAAGAAGGTGTTCCTTTGCGGTGAAGGCAGGCTGATAAACCTTGCCGCGGCCGAGGGCCACCCCAGCGAGGTCATGGCCACTTCGTTCGCGGGCCAGTCGCTCGCATGCGAGTATCTGGTGAAGAACAGGGGCAAGCTGAAGCCCGGCGTCCTCACCCTCCCCACAGCCATAGACGACAAAATAGCCGCCCTCCAGCTCGAGGCGATGGGTGTCCGGAAGGATACGCTCACCAAGGAGCAGGAGAAGTACCTCCACAGCTGGGAAGAGGGGACATGACGCAGGGCCCGCCGCACCCGCAACGAGAGAGGTTATAAAGCATTACTTCGTTATTCTCAGGTATGAGTTCTGAGAAAGATTACGAAGCTCTACTTGACGGCATATACCAGAAGCTCCCTGAGAAGACAGCGGGAACAGGCGAGCGGTTCGAGATGCCACGGTTCGAGTTCTTCACAGAGGGGAACAAGACGATAATCAAGAACTTCAAGGCGGTCACCGACAAAATCAGGAGGGACCCGGCCTTCATCTCGAAGCACCTTTCCAAGGAGCTGGCCGTCCCGGTCGAAATCGTCGGCGAGCGGCTCGTCCTACAGAGGAAGCTCACCGGGGACATGGTGAACAGGAAGCTCGAGGAGTTCGTCAACAGGTATGTCATTTGCAAGGAGTGCAACAGGCCGGATACCCATTTGGAGGATCTGGGCCACCGCGTGCGCAACCTCGTCTGCGAGGCGTGCGGCGCAAGGAAAGCAGTAAGGTAATTAACACTAAGTTTTGGGGCGCCTTTTTGAAAAAGGCGCAAGGTGATATGGAAAAATGGCTTTTGGCTATCACGGCGCCAAGAAGAAACCCGGCGGAGGCGCACCGCCGCTGAGCAGGGATGAGGAACGCAGAAGGCTGAGATTCCCCCGCGAAGGCGAGGTTCTCGGCGTGGTGCTTGGCCTGATGGGCGGCTCCAGGATGAAGGTCGCCTGCAAGGACGGCAAGGAAAGGATGTGCCGCATACCCGGGAAGCTCAAGAACAAGATTTGGGTGAAGGAAGGGGACGTCGTCATCGTGAAACCCTTCCAGATACAGGGCGATTCCAAGGGGGATGTCATCTGGCGCTACTTCCCGCTCCAGGCAAGGATTCTCAAGGAAGAAGGCCACATCTAATTTTTATCCCATTTTTTCATTAGGATCGAGGTAGTGGTGAATTTATATTAAATAGCGCCCAAGTAGCTATCCGATGACGAAGAAGCAGCTCAAGGAGGACTACCAGCTCAAGGAACGTTTCAAGACCGAGAGCGAGGTCTTCGACCGCGAAGCGCTGCTCGACCTGTCGAAACTGATGAAGAAGGGGATTCTCCGGTGCGTCGACTACCCGATATCGACCGGAAAGGAAGCGAACGTGTTCCGGGCCACCACCCCTGATGGCACATATGTCGCGGTCAAGATTTACAAGAACGAAACCGCGCCCTTTTTCCGGAAGATTGAATACCTTGAGGGAGACCCCAGGTTCGAGAGGATAAAGCGGAACGACAGGGACATCGTCCGCGCCTTTGCCCGTAAGGAATTCAAGAACCTCGAAATCTGCCAGAAGCTCGGCATTCATGCCCCCAGGCCCTTTTATCTTATCAACCGCGTGCTCGTCATGAGCTTCCTGGGCGAGGGCGAATTGCCTTATCCGACGATGAACATGGTCGGCCCGCTGCACGGGGAAAAGGACCTGGACTCGATACTTGAAGCCGTGAAAATGATGTACAAGGCCAGTCTCGTCCATGCCGATTTGAGCGAATACAACATCATGATAGGGGACGTGCCTTACCTGATTGATTTCGGGCAGGGCGTGATTTTACGCCATCCGCATGCGGAGCGCTTCCTCGAGCGGGATGTCTCGATAATCCTGAAATATTTCAGGAAGCATGGGATAACGCGGGGCCTGGAAGAGACGCTGAGATGGATACGGGGCTAGAACTCACACATCAAAACCCAGAAGCTCTTTTATCATCTTTTTTATCTCATGCGCCATCCGAGGATTGAGTGATACCTGCAGGCCGTAATGGGTCGGCTTCTTAAGGATAAGGCCGGCCCGCATAAGCTCGTCTGCCAAGTCCTTTGCAAGGCTCATGCCATCTTTCCCTAAGCTTGCGGATTTGAACGGTTTGAGCATATTCTCGTAGGCAGTATGGCTCTCGCCCCATTTACGCTTTCTCGCGAGGGAGAATAAGAGGCGTGCCTTGATGGCATTTTTATTATCCATTAGTTTACATGCATGTAAAGATTTAAATATATTATTGATACAGTATTGTTAGTAGTAGTTAGTTACACAGTGATGGCATGACATATGAAAAATCCATGTTGCTTGAAGTCATCGGCGATAGCCCAGAGAACAGAGTGATAGATTTCCTTATGGAGGGGAAAGGCATAGATTACAGCATAACAGATATCGCCGAAGGCTGCGAGGTTTCAAGACCAACCATATACAAGATTCTGCCGAAGCTCATCAAGAAGGGCGTGGTGAAGACGACAAGGAAGATAGGCCGCATCACCCTCTATCGACTCGATGAGCAGAACGAAAAAGTGAAGGCGCTTCTAACGCTGGAAGGGATATTGCTGAAGGAATCATTCCAGCAGGTGGAGGGGAAACACTCTGTGGCGGTACCGCACCAGCTTTAGTTTTTCCTTGCGATGAAAGCGACCACGGCTATAGTAGCGAGTATGGCACCGACTTTGCAGGAATATGTATTCTCAGGGCTGGCCGGGCCAGGGCCCTGCGGCCTTGCCGCCCACACCGCGGCCTCGCAGTCTGAAAGGCAGGTGTCGAACCCTTCCGCCGGGTGCTTGCAGTCATCGAAATCCTCGTCCCAGCTTCCGTTGAACCTGTCGCAGCAGGTGTGTTCGCAGTCGCTTGCCGCAAATGCCAATGGAGCGAATAAGAAAAGGATGAAAAGGACTGGAAGGGCCTTCATGATACCGCCTTCCCGTTTCCCGCGATGAACGCCGCGCCGCCTAGGGTTGCAAGGAATATTATCGAGCCGCAGCAGGATGAGCTCCCCGAGCCGCCGCTGGTTCCCGAACCATCGCCCGTTCCCGTGCCATATGTGGACGTCGAGCAATAATCGCTCAGGCAGGAATAGTACGAATCTCCCGGATAATCGCACGATTCGATGCCGGAATCCCATGAGCCGCCGGATTCCTCGCAGCAGCTCTGCTCGCACCATGTCTGGGCGAACGCCATTGGGGCGATTGCCGACAGGGCCAGGATACACAACAGGGTCATTTTCATGTCATCACCTTTGAAAACGTTACATCCTCTCAGGGCAGTCAATCCCTATCAGGCCAAGGGCATTCTTCAGCGCGATGCTTGACGCCTGGGTAATCGCCAGCCTCGTCCTGCGCACCTTCGCATCTTCGGCTACAAGCACCGGGCAGTTCGTGTAGAAGGAGCTGAAATCCGCCGCGATGTCAAGCGCGTATTGCGTCAGGTGGTGCGGGGCGCGCTCTTTCGCGCTCCTTGCCACTATGTCGCGGAGCAGGGCCAGGCGTTTTATGAGAACCCTCTCTTCCTTTGTGAACGCGATTCCCTCGACGACCGGCTTGTCGACGGCCTTCCCGAGTATCCCCTTCGTCCGGACATAAGCATACTGGAGGTACGGCCCTGAATCGCCGTCCATGCTGAGGGCGTCTTCCCAGCGGAACGTTATGCGCTTGTCCGAGCTTGTGCGCAGGAACGAGTATTTTATCGCCCCGGCGCCTACGGTTTTAGCTATTTGGGCCTTCGCTTCCGGGCTTGCATCGAGCTTGATTTTTTCCATGACGCGCGTGCGCGCCTCCGCCAGCAGCTCGTCGGCCGTGAACCCCACCCACGTGCCTTTCCTTCCTGAGAACTTCTCATCCGGAAGGCCCACATGCTCGTATGAGAGGTGGTGCAGGTTGGACGCCTCATCCGGGTACTTGAGGCGCCTAAGGACCTCGACAATCACCCGCTGGGGGTATTTTTGCTCAACGCCAATCACGTTGATTGCGCTCGTTGCGGCGCCGAAATCCATCTGCCCGCCCCCGGGCTTTGTCATGTATGCCGTCTTGCCGTTCGGTTGCTTGATGAATGGGGCATATGTGAAGCGGTTCTTCAGCTTGCCGAATTTCCAGAGGTGGAAGATAACATCCTTGCCGGTATAGACGGCCGTCCCGTCGCTCCTGATTAAGACCTTGTCCGGGTTTTCCATCTTCCCGAACTCCTTTTCGAATTCCTCGCCGAGTTTCACCACCCAGCAGCCTGCGTTCTTCCCGTCGCTTTCCAGGACGACGGCATGGTTCTCCTTTATCTGCGCGACGCCTTCCGCAAATATCGTCCTGAGGATGTCGCTTTCGAAAACGAGGACATCATGGTAGATGCCGAACTCGAATGATGTCTGGTACTGGGCGGCCACGCATTTCTCTGCGATGTCCCGCCCGGCTTTGGCAATCTCGTTATCGCCTTCTTCCATGGATTTGAGCGTACCGCGCACGCCTTCGACGACGGCCTTGTCCTCTTCGAACCTTTTGGCTATTCCCACGTACTGGTGGCCGAGCCAGAGGTCGAACTTGCCCTGCGGGTTCGAATCATAATTCAGGAAGCCCCATAAGCTCTGTGCCACCTGGAGGCCCAGGTCATCGATATAGTCCATCCGCTCGACTTCGCATCCGTCGAATTCCAGGATGCGGGCGACCGAATCGCCAAGGAGCGCGTTGCGCAGATGCCCGATGTGCCAGGGCTTGTTCGGGTTCACGGACGGGAACTCGATTATCACTTTCCCCTTCTTCTTCCTGCCGGACCCATACCGCTCTTTCTTGTCCAGGATGTCTGACAGGATTGATGAGTATGCCTTGTCGCTCAGATAGAAATTGATGTAGGGGCCTGTTGCTTCGATTTTATCGAAACTGGGCGATGGCTTGAGTTTTTTCACCATTTCCGCCGCGAGCTTTGCGGGATTCTCTTTCGTTTCTTTGGCCAATATGAACGCAAGCCTGCTGGAGATGTCCCCGACCTTTCCCGGCTCTATTGTCGCGAGCGCTTCTTCCTTCGATGTGCCTGACGCGCCCGCCAGCATCGATGCAATCTCATCTTTCAGTCCGTCAAGCAATTTCCACACCTTTGAAGTACGATTCCCTTATTTTGTCGATTGAATCGTTGATGATTGAGTTGGTTCCGCGCTTAATCAGGAACCGTTTGTCGCCCCGCACGCGGCCGGCCTTCCTGAATGCCGTGCCCTGCATTTTCTTCTCGAACTTTTCGGCCTTCTCGGGCGACACGCTTACGACAAAGCGCCCGGGGCTTTCGGAAAACAGCAAGGCATCCTCGCGGTCGCACGCTGAGGGGACGCTGTTAAGGTCTATCTCGGCGCCAAGATTGAAGCCCAGGGCGGATTCGGCGAATGCGACGGCAAGTCCCCCGTCCGAAACATCATGGGCGGATGCGACAAGCCCGTCCTCCATCGCTCCCGAAAGCGCCCGGTATAGCGGGATGTGCTCGTCGGGCCGTACCTGCGGCGGGTTGTTGCCTACGCCCCCGAAAACCCTGTTGAATTCGCTGCCCCCCAGTTCATCATGGGTGGTGCCAAGAACGTATATTATATCGCCGGGCTTCTTGAATTCCGAGCTGACTGCCCGCTGCACGCGGTCGATTTTGCCGATTACCGTGACAAGCAGCGTGGGGAGTATCGAGTATTTCCTCTCGCCGGAATAATAGTCGTTCTTCATGCTGTCCTTGCCCGAAACGATTGGAACGCTGTAGCCCGTCGCGCAGTCATAGAGGGCGATGCAGG
>JAGVPF010000036.1 GCA_020052325.1 archaeon | reverse complement strand
GAGCACCTTGCGGCCGTCTGCCCCGCCGTCGAATGCATGGTTCAGGGGCCCCTCGATGGCCTCGTCGTCCGAAGTCGGAAGGTATGGCGGGTTGAACAGGATTGCGTCGAAGCGCTGGACGCCGACTTTCGAGAAAAGGTCGCTGACGGTGAACAGGGCGTTCAGGATGCGGTTCCGGTCCGCATTCTGCTTGGCGGCTTTGATTGCCGAGGGGTTGATATCGATTCCAAGGACGAGGTTGTCCGGGTGGGCTTTTGCGCATGAAAGCGAGGCCAGCCCGCTCCCGCATCCGATTTCGAGAATGCTGCCCCGCAGGAATGCCGCTGCATCGGCAAGGAGGAATGAGTCGTCAGACGGGGGGTAGACGTCATCCGGCACTTCAAGGGAAAAGCCCTTGTAGGATTCCATGCAATTTTATATGTTGGCCGCAATATAAAAAATCATATGGACGAGATGCTGATTCTGCTCCTCCGCAAGGGAGCGCACGCAAAGCCGTGCAGGCTCACGACGGCGGAGCTTGGCGAGCTTTGCGGCATGTCCCAGCAGAACGCTTCTAGAAAAATCACCTCCCTTGGGAAAGAGGGCCGAGTCGAGCGGGGAAAGGAAGGCATCAGGCTGACCGAAAAGGGCTATTCGGAGCTTGCGGGCCTCTATTCCTCAATGAAGAGCGTTTTCGAGGGCGGAAAGCTGGAGTTCAGCGGCACGATAGTCCGGGGCCTTGGCGAGGGCAGCTTCTACATGTCCCTTGGGGGCTACCGGAAGCAGATACGCGAGCGCCTTGGTTTCGACCCGTTTCCGGGCACGCTCAACATCCGGCTCGACGATGACGAGCGGTGGAAGAGGCAGCGCCTCCTTGAGAACGAGCCAATCATCATAAGCGGCTTCAAGGACAGGAACCGGACATACGGCGAGCTTTATGCGTACCGGTGCAGGATGGAGGGGAGGGATGGTGCGATAATCGTCCCGCTCCGGACCCACCATGGGCCGGAGATACTCGAGCTCATATGCCCCTTCAACGCCAAATTCGAGCTTGGAAAGAAGGACGGCGGGCGGGTGAAGGTGAGGGTATGATGGCGCTCGAGGGAATCGTGAGCAGAATCCGGTATTACCATGGGAAGCGCGACTACGTCCTTACCGATGGAAAGGGCGAATATACGTTTTTCACCGACACCGTGCTCCATATGGGTTCATGCGTGGCGCTCGAAGGCGAGATGGCTGTCGGCGGCCTGAGGGCGGAAAAGGCAGAGATAGTCACGGGCGAGAAGGAGCGCGGGATACTTGAAAATGTCCGCTCGAACATCCGGGAGGGAACGAACCTCCCCAAAGAGCCGGCCCTGGTCAAGGACGAAGTCATAAGGATGCTGTGGCCGGCATTGAGTGCAACTGCGCTCGAGCTGATTATCGCAAAGAGGCTCGGGCGCTCGGTCATGCTCAGGTTCCACGGGGATGCGGACGGCATCTGCGGCGCCTTCGCAATCACATCAGTCCTGCCCTGCAAGGCGTTCCAGCAGAATTCGGCCATATACAGCGTCAAGGACGCGCTCCGCGACATCCAGGCAATCGGGCAGGAGAGCAGGCCGCTCATAGTGCTCCTGGATTTGGGCTCCTCGGACGGATGCGCTGAGGGCCTCGGCCTCCTGCGGGCCGGGGGCTTGGACTGCATCATCATCGACCACCACCCGTTTTCAAGAAAGGATGATTCCCGCATCGTGAACCCGTTCTCGTTTTCGGACAACGCGTCGAAATACACCGCGGGCTATCTCGCATGCGAAATTGCCCACATATGCGGACTGGAGATGGCGAAGGCAGAGGCGCTTGCGAAGGTTGCGTGCTCGGGCGATAAAAGCGACATCATTCAGAACGGGCTAGAAGACGCCAAGAAGGCGATGGTCCTGGATTTCCTCGCCTCGCACGTCTCGTTCGGCAACAACCTCGATTTCTACAAGAAGGTGATGGAGAAGGACGAGCTGTTCTCATCGATTGCGCAGCAGGCGGACGATTCCATCCGGGAGGCCGCGGGCAAGGCTATATCGAGGATGAAAAAAAGCGAAACGGGGCAACTTACAATAATCACGTTTCCGCTCGAAGGCATCGTAATCAAGGGCGAATGGCCCCCCTCGAGCAAGATAACGACGCGCGTCTACGACATTTTGAGGGCCGAATCCCCCGACAAGCCCATCCTCTGCATTGGATACACGGAGCGCTCGATAATCCTGAGGCTGACAGAAAGCGCGGCGCTGCTTGGCCTCAGCGCCAATGACCTTGCCGAACGGGTGAAAAAGAGCATGGCGGACTTTGTCGAAGGCGGCGGGGGCCATGTGAAGGCGGGGGCGGTCCGCGCTAAGGAAGGCTTCGCAAAAGAGGTCGTGAACGAGATAATCAGGGAGGCCCAGGCGGCGGCTTCCGGAATCAGGAGATAGGATTAATAGCACGACCTTGCGTATATGCGTCATCTACTTGTAGGTGAGAGAATGAGGATTGCGGTCAGCGGTTTCGGCAGGATTGGGAAGTCGTTCTTGAAGGCTGCGATAAAGCAGGGCGCGCTCGGAAAGGACTTCGAAGTTGTCGCGATAAACACGCGGAGCCCTGTCGAACTGCATGCGCACCTTTTCAAATACGATTCTGTCTACGGAAGGTTCGACGGCAAGGTCGAGGCCAAGGACGGCAGCCTCGTCATCAACGGCTATCCCATCAAGTGGATTGCCGAGACCGACCCCCTCAAGCTCCCCTGGAAGGAGCTGGAAGTGGACCTCGTCCTTGACAGCACCGGGGCCTTCAAATCCAAGGCGGATGCCGAGAAGCACCTGAAAGCCGGGGCTAGGATGGTCCTGATATCGGCCCCCGCAAAAGAGGTCGACGCGACGGTTGTGCCCGGCGTCAACGACCACATCGTACACAAGGGCATGACGGTGCTCTCGCTCGCATCATGCACAACGAACTGCCTTGCGCCGGTACTGAAAGTGATTGACGAGAAATTCGGGGTCGAGAGCGGCTTCCTCAGCACCGTGCACGCTTATACGAACGACCAGAATATAGTGGACGGCAGCCACAGCGATTTGAGGAGGGCCCGCGCGGGCGCATTGAACATAATTCCGACAAGCACGGGGGCGGCCAAGGCAATCGGAGAAGTGCTTCCGGGCCTTGCAGGGAAGATGGACGGCGTCGCGTTCCGTGTCCCTGTCGCCTGCGGCTCGATGAACGACATGACGCTTTTGCTGAAAAGGGATGCGGCGAAAGAGGAAATCAACGCCGAGCTCAAGCGCGCATCCTCAGAAGAGCTCAAGGGCATCCTCGGCTATACCGAGGACGAAATCGTCTCGCAGGACGTCGTCGGCCTGCCGCTCTCGGCGTTGGTTGATGGGAAGCTCACGAAGGCCAAAGGCCGCCTTGTGAAAATAGCCGCCTGGTATGACAACGAATACGGTTACTCGAACCGGCTCGTGGACTTTGCCAGGAAGCTCGGCAAGGCCCAGGCATAAGCATCGCCGGCGCTAAGAAAGATATATAAAGATGTTTCGGTCTATTTTTTACGATGGCAACCGGTCTTGAAGTCGCGGCATCAAATATCGCCTCATTGCTTTCGGCACTCGCCCCGACCATAGCGCTCATCCTCGTAACGGGCGGAGGCATAACATACGGCCTCGCCCAGACGCAGCCTGGCGAGACGCGCGGCAAATGGCAGACCGTAGGGCTGGGCATGATTGTCGGGGGCATCATAGTGATGGCCATAACCGGCGCGGCAAGCTTCATCACAGAGCAGTCAACGAACCTGCTGAAGCCGGTGTAGAATGCGCACTATGCAGATAGCAGCGATAGTTCTTCTTTTTCTTGTGGCTATAACCTTGGTGTTATGGAAACCGAATCAGTTCGCATGTTTTCCAAAGGAACTTGTCCACAGGGCGGACATTATATCCTGTAACATCAAGGGAGATTATTATTCAGAGGGAGCATACGGCGACGCTCATAGGAAAACAGGCTGTTACGTAATACAGAAGATTGCGCAGCTCGACAACGATTCTTGTGTGTGCTATGGCCTGGCCAATCTGACAGATAGAGCAATCTGCCTGGGGTCCTCGGCCTCAGAAATGGGAGGGGGGCTGCGGACATGTACAGACGAGTTTGGTGATGCGCTCGAAGGAGATATATGCGAGTTTAATGTTTTTCTGAAAATTTACGGGTATATGCACATTCGAAATGAAACGCTTCTGGAGGCGTGCGAGGTCATTGAAAACAAAGCTCTCAAAAGCGAGTGCGCATACCGGACGGCAGGTTTGTTACAAAACGACACACTGTGCGAGGAGGTCGGGGCGCCGGATTGCCGTCATACTTGCTACAAAATGCTGGTATACGACAGAGGAACAACAACAATCTACAATCCCAAGTATCAGGAAGACAGACTTATAGCCGAATGTCTTGCCGACCTTCCAGAGCATTACGGTTTTTGGCTGAATTCCGAGCGCTATGAAATCTATTTTGATCCCTGGAACGATAATCCAAAGTATCTTTCAATGCTCAACGTAACCAGCATTGAAGCGCTTAACCTACAGAACGGCTCCGTCATTACCGTTAACGCATTCAATGGCACCTATGATGTACGCGTGGAATGCGCTGGCTATGGGGACAGAGAAGAAGGAGGCCTTGGGGCACTATCAAGCCTATCTTTTAACGGAGAAGACGGAAACGTATACGAGATATATAACGAAGACGGCGAGATAAACATCTACATAGACCCATATCGGTCTTCCCATAAGGAATTTGGGTGCCCGGAAGGCTGAGAATTCCGGCAAGCTGGACCGTTTACTGCCACCTTGAGAATAAGAAGGTAGTATTAGCCTCGGGGGAACCGATATACAGTCTGTTTTGGTCCACCTTTTCCCAAGAGGTGGCCGCGGAAATGAGGTGTCGGGCGAGGTTTAAATACAACCCTTCCCATAATCCCATTAGTATATACGTATAATTATATGTATATACTCATGGTGGAAAAATGAAAGACACTGAAGTGAAATTGGATGATGAAGGGTTTGAGGAGATTCCCTCCGAGCCGAAATCAGATTCCGGAAGCGGAGGGCAGCCTGCCGGGGGCACTGCGCCCGGGGCTGGCGGCCCGGGGGCGAATCGGCCGGATTTGCGCATCGTTCAGACCGACCGCGACAAGGACGGGAATGTCGTTTATTCGAACGTGGGGGGCATGTGGAAGAACGTTTCCAAGAACGGGAACGTGTTCTACACGCTCAGGATAGGGCAGCTGAAGCTGCTGGTTTTTCCGAATGACAGGAAATGATGTTCATGATGGGGAAAGCGCGGCTGGAACCAAGAGAGGGGAAGGAAGGCAGAGGATAGAGGAGAATAAGGCGTAGAAAAGGCGATACATATGGTAGAAGATAAGGAGAAGGACAAGAAAAAGAAGTATTACAAGGACCTGGAAGACCTTCCGGGGATAGGAGAGGTAACCGCGGAGAAGCTCCGTGCGGCCGGGTATGGCGAGTTCTCTACGATTGCGACCGCGAACCCGCATGAGCTGGCCGAAGCGGGCGGGATGGGCGTGGAATCCGCGAAAAAGTCGATAGAGGCCGCAAAAAGCATGGTCGAAATCGGGTTCGAGACTGCCGACCTCGTCTATGAGAGGCGCAAGAACATCGTGAGAATCAAGACCGGTTCGCAGGCGCTTGACGACCTCCTGGGGGGCGGCATCGAGACCATGGCAATAACCGAGATGTACGGGAAGTTCTCGAGCGGAAAGAGCCAGCTCGGGTTCCAGCTTGTCGTGAACGTGCAGAGGCCGACCGACCAGGGGGGACTTGGCGGCGGCGCGCTGTTTGTGGATTCTGAAGCGACATTCAGGCCCGACCGGATTGCGCAGCTTGCCGAGGCGCAGGAACTTGACCCTCAGGCCGTCCTGAAAAACATCCATGTCGCGAGGGCTGAAAGCAGCGACCACCAGATTATCCTGCTCGAGCGGGCGGAAGAGACGATAGAGAAGAACAACATCAAGCTCATCGTCGTGGACTCGCTGACGTCGCACTTTCGGGCCGATTACCTTGGCCGCGGCGCCCTTAGCGAGAGGCAGCAGAAGCTGAACAAGCACGTGCACATGCTTCAGAAGCTCGCCGAGAAGTACAACCTCGCGGTATATGTCACCAACCAGGTCATGGACAACCCGGGAATCCT
>JAGVPF010000164.1 GCA_020052325.1 archaeon | reverse complement strand
TGAAACTCAGGCTTTTCTGCGAGCAGGGAAGCTCGTTCCTCCTCCACCTGGAAAACAGGGACAGCGAGAATCCCGCAAGGGACCAGGGACCGGTGGGATGCATCACCATACGAGTCCCGAAGGACAAGCTCTTAGACTGCCTCGAGAAAAACCTCGAGGTCATTTTCTGGGACAACGACACCGGCCAAGGCGTGGTTTTCAGGGCGGCGGCCGTATCCGGTGACAAGTGGTTCGGCGACAGGCCATCCCTGTGCGAACCCGTCCAGTAGATTATTGCCCGGTGGCCAATTCCAGCCAGACCGGAAAATGGTCCGATACGTCTTCGGCCGCGCTCTGGTTTATGGCATACGCCTCATCAAAACGGAAAACCCCCCAGGCTCCCCCATAATGCTGCGGTGCTGTTCCTGCGAGGATAATCCGGTCGTATGCGCAATCGGTGGATTTCACGGTCGTATCTGCGTTATCTGGAACAACCCAGAGATAGGACGAATTTCGGAGCGGAAGGGATGCGGCTTCAGACGCGGTGAGATACGAACAGTCGGCGTTCATATCCCCGAGAAGGATGAAATCGGTCTCATTGCCATAATGCGTACGCGCGGCATCAAGCGCGAGCGGAAGGTCGGACAGCTCCTCCGGCGTCCCGTCCGGCTCGGTATGGATGGTTATTAGGGCGAAATCGAACGCATCGCCGTATAGGGGCTGGAAGCGGGCGATGAATGGTTCGCGCTGGAACAGGTCGGTTGAACTGCCCGCCGGCGGATCTGTAAAAGTGAAATTGGACCCGGGCACGAGACGCATCGTATCTGTGTTGTATATGAACGCGTAGTTCTCCTTGCTGGATGTCCGCCCGAGCCTGGGGCTGGAAACTGCCGAGTATTTCGCGCCGGGGAGGGAATTGATTCGCTCGAGATATATGGGGAGCGTGGTTTCCGTGTCATCGCGCAGCTCCTGGATTGCGAGGATGTCGAAATTGCGGGCGGTTTTTGCAAGCACGTCCATGACCTCCGCCTTCGAGCGCTTGGACTCTCCGAAAACCTGTATGTTGAAGGTGGCTATCCGGATAGTCGAATTTGATGTCGCGGACGGGTTTGGGGCGGTTGCGTTTTCGGGGGGTTTCGGGGGTTCCGGCAGCGGAGGGCTTGGACCGCCTGTGCTGTTTGCTGTATCGTTCGCTTCGGGAGTTGCCGGGGGTTTGGATGGCTCTGATGGCAGGATGCCGGACCGTAAAAGCACCACGGCCGCCATTGCCAGAACCAACAGGGCAATCATCAGGGCATAAACGCGCTTGGGCCTTCTTCCCATGTTCACACCGACCTGGCGCCACGCTGGACGACCTCGCTGAGCGCCGGGTGGATATGTACCGTGTTGATGATGTCGTTTACGTGGCATTTCCCGGCCTTCATTGAAACAAGGACCTCGTGGAGGAGGGTGGATGCCTCAGGACCGATGATATGGCAGCCAAGGATTTTCCCTTCATAATCCGCGATGAATTTGACGAAGCCCCCATGCTCCGCGAGCGCCTCGCCCATACCCGTATCCTTGTACAGGTATTTTCCAACCAAGTAATCCGCACCCTTCACCTTCAGCTCCTGCTCCGTTGCGCCCACACCAGCCACCTGGGGGTGGGAAAAGACCGCATGTGGCATCGCCGTATAATCGACCTTGTGGCGGTGGTCTGGGGTGAGGATGGATATCGTGACATATTCGGCTTCGAGATTCGCCGAATGCTTGAACAGGTACTTTCCCGCGATATCGCCAAGCGCCCAGACGCCAGGGACATTCGTTTCCATGTATTCGTTTGTTTCAATGTAACCGTGTTTGTTCATCTTGATGCCGCTTTTTTCGACCTGGAGGATGTCGCTGTTCGGAACGCGCCCAGTGGCGATTAGGAGGTCTGTCCCTTCGACCGCAGTCCCGTCCGCGCCATAGACCGTGATCCGCTTGCTCCCCCCGCCCTTTCCGCCCTTCACCTCCGCCCGCTTCACGGCGAATGACAGGCGGATGGGGTATTCCTTCGAGAACAATTCCGCGAATTTCTGTGAAATCTCCTCGTCCTCATCAGGAAGCAGCTTTACGTTGCGTTGCAGAATCTGGATTTTCGAGCCCATGGAGCCGAAAAAATGCGCGAGCTCGCATGCGATGTAACCGCCGCCGATGATGATGAGCTCCTTTGGCAGGCTTTCGGCTTTCAGCGCTTCATCGCTTGTCATGTACGGCACCTTGTCCAGCCCTTCGATTGGAGGGATTGAGGGGCGCGTTCCGGCGGCTATCACAATCTTTTCGGCGGTTATCTCGCCGCTTTTGACTTTCAGGGTTTTAGGCCCGGAAAAGACGCCCCGTTCCTTGAAGAGCGTGATATTCTTCGCTTTCCGGAGGTTCGCCTCGATACCCCGGGCATCGGCATCCACAGTGCGGGCGCGTTCCATGACTTTCTTGAAATCAACGGAGTATCCCTTGACATCGACGCCAAAGGCCGATGCCTTTTTTATCGTCTGGACGACATCCGCGCTGTGTATGAGTATCTTGGTCGGTATGCACCCCCGGTTGAGGCATGTGCCGCCCATCGGCCCCTCCTCCACAATTGCGACATTCATCCCGCGCGCGGCAGCTGCTGCAGCCACGTCCAGCCCTGAGCCTGCCCCGATGACGATAAGGTCGAATTTCTGCATGATGGGGATAGCACGGAGAAAAATAAAAAGCAGGCTGACCGCGCATTAACCGGTTCGTCAGGCCAGAAGAGCGCGCAAAATGAACAGGGGGTCGATGAGCGTCTTGTGGTTGTTTGGATTGAGGATTGCATCGCTGATGACGGCGCGGACCTCCTTGCTCCGCTTCGCCTTCCCTATGACGAGGTTCATGAGGAACTTGCTGTTGGCCATCCTCTGCATCCGGTGGTTCGTGCCGATTTCATTGCCGATATTGGCCCAGAGCGCCCGGGGGTACTCGGAGAGCGAGGATCCGGAGAAGTCGTTCCTTTCGAAAGCCCGGATTATCGCCATGGATGCGTACTTCCCGCTTGACAGGGCGTTACCTATGCCTTCGCCCGTGAATGGGTCGATGAGGGAGGCCGCATCGCCTAAGAGCACATAGCCGTTCCCGGCGAGCTTCATCCTGCGCGAAGCAAGCGGAAGCAGCCAGCTCTTAATCTCAGTAATGCGTTTTGCGTTCTGGAACCTCGGCTTGAAAACCGGGTGGTTCTCTATTATGCCCTTCATGAGCATCTGGAGGTTCGCCTTCTTCTTTTTCATGTCCGAGACGACCATGCAAAGGCCGACGTTGGCCCGTTTGTTTGGAAGCGGGAAAATCCAGAAGTAGCCCGGGACCGCGCTGTCAACGAAATGGAGCTCGATTTGGTCGCCCATGCCCTCGACGCCTTCGTAGTAGCAGCGGATGCCCGCATGCTGGTGGGCCTCGTCGTTGTTGTACGCCCCGAGCTTTCTAGCCGTCATGCCTCCGACGCCGTCGGCGCACACAACGACTTTCGCCCGGAACTCTATCTCCGCCCCGTCCTGGTTCCCCTTCACGCCTACGATCTTTGAGCCGTCGAAGACGAGGTCGGTCGCAAAGAAGCCTTCGATGGTTTTTGTTGCGAGCGATTTGGCATGCTGGAAAAGGACGTTGTCGAAAACCTCGCGCCTGCAAACGAACCCGGGCGCATCGGAGCCGGAAGCAGAAGGAATCGGGACGAGCGTCCCGTTTGGCGATGAGAATGTAACGCCGAACATGTCCTGGTGCTCCACGGACTTGAACGACCCGAGAATGCCGAGCTCGCGGATGACTCCGACCGAGCGCCCGCTTATGCCATCCCCGCAAACCTTTTCGCGCGGGAATTTCGCCCTGTCCAGGAGCAGCACGCTTTTTCCGGCCTTGGAGAGGAACGCGGTGGCAGACGAGCCTGAAGGCCCGCCGCCTATGACTATGACATCGAATTCTTGCGCCATTTCATCACCGTAAAACTCGATTAATAAATCTATTAGAGGTATTATGACGCATGCTTATAATCATTTGCGGGCTTCCTGGGAGCGGCAAGACTACGCTTGCAAAATCCCTTTCCAAACGGTTCGAAGCTGTCCATGTGAGCAGCGACATAACCAGGAAAAGGATGTACCCTAAGCCATCATACAGCGAGGAGGAGAAGGCATCAGTCTATGCAGGCATGGTCGATGAGACGAAAGAGCACCTGCGCCAGGGCAGGGACGTCATAGCTGATGCGACATTCTACCGTGAAAATGAGCGCCAGAAATTCCTCTCGCTTGCCGTTGATGCCGGCACCGGGGCATTCGTCATCATGACAGTCCTTGCCGAAGAGGAGATAATGAAGCGCCTTGCCCGCAGGAAGAAGGGCGGGATAAGCGATGCGGACATTTCGGTGTATTTCAAGGTCAAGGGGCTCTTCGAGCCGCTCGTTGGGAAGCATCTTGCTGTGGATTCGGCCCTTGGCGAGCGGGACAAGGTCAGGATGGTACAGGAATTCATAGGGCGTTGAATATGGAGGAGAAGCAGATACTGGAACTTGTTGAAGCACAGGGGGCGGAACTCGTCCAAACCCACATCTCGTGGGTGCTTATCGGGGGCAAAGAGGTATTCAAGATAAAGAAGCCCGTGAAGTTCTCTTTCCTGGATTTTTCAACCCTCGAGCGGAGGAAGATGTTCTGCGAGGAGGAGGTCCGGCTCAACCGCAGATTGTCCCCGGACGTCTATCTGGGCGTGGTCCCGATAACGGGTGAGAAAGGAGCGCCTGCATTCGGCGGAAAGGGCGGGACGCTCGATTACGCGGTCCGGATGAAAAAGCTCGATAGGGAAAGGATGATGGACAGGCTCGTCATGCAGGGCAAGCTCGGGAAGGAGGATATGGCCGCCCTTGCTGCGGTTGTCGCGGATTTCCATGCGAAAACCGAAGTGGTGAGGGGGGAATTCGGTTCCCCAGCGCTCGTATTGTCCCAGATAGCCGACCTTGGCAACCACCGCAGCGCGATAGAGAAAGCGTGCAGGCTGGGGAAATGGGTGGACGACATCCTTTTGCGCTCCGGGCAGTTCTTGAAAAATAACGAAGCGCTCCTGAAAAGGCGCGTTGCGCAGGGGCGCATTCGCGACTGCCACGGCGATTTGCATACGAGGAACGTCTTCTTCCAGGACGGGATTCGCATAGTTGACTGCATCGAATTCAGCCGGGATTTCCGATGCATCGACGTGGCGAGCGACATCGCGTTCATGGCGATGGACCTCGACTATTGCGGGAGGGAGGACCTCTCGCGGGCATTCGTTGATGCGTACATGGCCAGGAGCGATGATGAGGAGCTCGAGGAGCTCCTGCCGCTCTACAAATGCTACAGGGCGAACGTCCGGGCGAAGATTGCGGCAATCGAATGGGGGATGGACGGCTCAGAGGAGAACCGGCAGAGAATAGACAGGTATACGCTGCTGGCCGCGAAGTACGCAAGGGGGCTGTGAGCATATGGGTGCCGAACTAAAGGAACTTGGAAGGGCGTTTGCGGTGACGCTCGTCGTCCTGATCATCCAGCTCGCCGGATGGCACTACTCGAACAGCCTTGCGCTCCTTGGCGATTCGGCGCATGTGTTTTCCGACATGATAGCTCTCGGCGCGTCGCTGACTGCCATGTGGCTGGCCATGCGCACGCCCACATCGAGGCGCACCTTCGGCTTCCACCGGGTGGAGGTCTTCGCCGCCCTCTTCAACGGCATCCTGCTCGTCCTGATGGCGCTCGTCATCGCATACGAGGCGTTCCAGAGGTTCGGCACCGGATATGCCATAAGCGGCGGGCCCATGCTCGTGACCTCGGTGATCGGCCTGCTCGGAAACCTGTATGTGGCGTACCACCTCCAGCACGAGGAGAACCTGAACGTACGGAGCGCGTTCATGCATGCGGCGGGCGACGCGCTCTCATCAATCGGAGTCATCATCGGAGCGGTCATCATCATTTTCACCGGGCAGTATATCATCGATGTCACGGTGAGTCTTTTGATTTCTGGCATAATACTGTTCAGCGCATACACCGTCCTGCGGAGCTCGCTTTCCATACTGTTGGAATCGGCACCGTACGGGGCGGAAGTGCACCGGATTGAGAAGGCCGTTCTTTCAGTGCAGGGCGTCAGAGGCGTCCATGACGTGCACGTGTGGAGGACATGCTCGGAGTTCGTGTTCGCGATGATGCACGTTGAAACCGAAAATGTCAAGCTCATCGACGCGCGCGTTATATCGCAGGAAATCGAGGAGAAGCTCCACCATGAGTTCGGGATATCGCACTCCACAATCCAGTTCGAGCCCTACGGGTGCTCATGCCAGAGCCAGAAATCGTGCCATCTTCTTGAGCATAAGAAGGGAAGGAAGCACCAGCACTGAAAATTGGCGCCATCATGGCCTGCCTTGGCCCCCCAAACCGAACATTTTTATCCATTGCCGCGCTACTTACGCCTTATGAAAATGGATGGAGAGACAATAGGCCCTATGATAGGCGTCGCATTCTTCGTGCTGTTCTTCGGATGCATGATAATCTCGATGTTTGGCGATTTGATTTTCCGCTTCGATTTCGCCCCGGCATCCGGCACCACGACAGGCTACATCTCCTACCAGGAAAAGAGCGGATGGTACGGCCTCGACATGATATGCTGGAGGGACACGCCTTACAGCGACTGTGAGATTTTCGACCCCAAGGGGCAGATATACGAGCCGGGCAGGTACAAGATGAGCTACGAGTGTACGCGGTTCGTCTGGGCGTGGGAAGCCTCCAGCGAGTGCTGGGTTGTGAATGCCACGAGAATCGGCGAGATTCCGGCGAACTGAGTCCGGGTGCTTTCGCTTTAGGGAAATGCAGCCGGCCAGTCTTGCTCAGTGCCTGAAATGCCTTATTCCGGTGAAAACCATCGCGATATTGTGCTCGTTTGCGGCCTTTATGACGTCCTCGTCGCGAATCGAGCCCCCGGGCTGGATTATCGCGGTGATGCCCTGCTTCGCGGCATATTCGATGCCGTCGCGGAACGGGAAGAACGCATCGCTCGCCATCACGCAGCCGCGGACATCGCCCCCGTAATCGCGGGATATCATCGTAGCGAGCTTTTCCGCATCGATGCGCTTCATCTGGCCCGCGCCGATTCCCACGACGCGGTTCTCGCGGGCGAAGATGATGGCATTCGATTTCACGTATTTCACGACCTTCCACGCGTAAAGGAGCGCGTTCATCTCTTTCTCCGTGGGCTTGCGCGTCGTTACGACCTTCGTGTGCTCGAGCAGCTTCACATTTGCATCCTGGACGAGCAGGCCGCCCAGGATTGAGCGGTATTTCCGGTAGGGCAGGCGCTTCATGTTCACCCCGGGCGTATCCATGACGCGCATGTTCTTTTTCGCCCGGAGGACCTCAAGGGCCTTGGCATCGAAGCCGGGCGCGATTATAATGTCCACGAAGCGGCT
>JAGVPF010000039.1 GCA_020052325.1 archaeon | reverse complement strand
AGAGGCGGCTTCTATAGCCACCCCAAAGCCGCCGGACGCCCCGCAGTAGAGAACGACGTTCCGCCTGCCGCCGCAGTCGCCGCAGTCGTCGTAGCCGCGGGCAATAAGGCCCACTCTTTTTTCTATTCTCCATAAGTATCTGGCATCCTGATTGCTGCCATCAATTTCATTTCCTGTCGGGATATCGTATTTCTGATCGCCAAGATACCACTTTTCAGAAGCAACAGGGAATTTGGTGACTATGCCGACCTCTTTGGCTTGCACAACTCTTGTTTTTTCGTCTGTTTCAAGCGTGAAGTCCGGGTGCTCGGCAACAAGAACAACGTTTTTCTTACCTTGATGCTCTTCAGGAACTGGGAAAACATATCTTATGCCGCTTTCAGAATCGGTGTACTCAATCGTTTTTCCAAGCTTCTGGCCCGGCTTATCATAGCCAGTCATGGTACCGCTCCAACAGGCAAAAACGTCTCCGATGCCTTGCCATTCATCGCTTCCTACCAATGCTTGGCTGAGCCTTTTGTTCGAGGCAATGACAGCGCCTGTTTTATCGGCCCTTGCAAGCGCTTCCTCCAGCGGGACGCCGGCACTTCGACTAACCAATATTGCAAGATTCGGACCTCTCGTTCTCTCCTTTCCTGAAATCTGCTTAGCGATAGTCATGGGTTCACCTCTTTTTTGAACTAATAGCGACAAGTCATATATTTATTTATGGCTGTCCCCCATGGGGGGTACAAAAATTAGCTCTTTATGCCCTGACCTGGCCGTTCCCCTTCACGATATACTTATACGTGGTCAGCTCATTGAGCCCCATCGGGCCCCTCGCATGGAGCTTCTGGGTTGAGATGCCTACCTCTGCCCCGAAGCCGAACTGCCCGCCGTCTGTAAAGCGCGTGGAGGCGTTCACCATAACCACTGCGGCATCCACGTTCCGGGTGAAGAGTTCCGCGTTCTTGGCGTTTTGCGTTATTATCGCATCGGTATGCTTGGAATTGTATTTGTTGATGTGGGCGATTGCCTCGTTCACGTCCGCCACCACCTTGATGGCGATGATGAGGTCGAGGTATTCCTTTGGCCAGTCCTCTTCTGTTGCGGGTTTTGCATAGGGGGCCAGCTTAAGCGTTTCCGGGCAGCCGCGGATTTCGACTCCCTTTTCCCGGAGCGCGGCGGCCATCACGGGAATGAATGCCTTGGCGATTTTCCGATGGACAAGCAGCTTCTCTTCTGCATTGCAAACGCTCGGCCTCTGCGTCTTGGAGTTGATGACAATCCTTTCCGCCATCTCCAAATCAGCGCTCTCGTCTACGAACACGTGGCAGTTTCCGGTGCCGGTCTCGATTACTGGGACGCGCGAGTTCTCCACAGTGTGCTTAATCAAGCCGGCCCCTCCGCGGGGGATGAGCAGGTCGAGGCGCCCGCGGGCTTTCATCATCACATCGACTGCCGCCCTATCCGGCGTGTCGACGAGTGCGATTGCGCCCCCAAGGCCCGCGCCAACAAGTGCCGGAGCGATTGCCGCAACGAGTGCGCGGTTGGAATTCAACGCGCTTGCGCTCCCCCGCAGAAGGCATGCGTTCCCGCTCTTTATGCACAGCGACGCGATATCTATGGTAACGTTCGGGCGGTTCTCGTAGACGACCCCTATTACGCCAAATGGGACGCTGACCTTCCTTATGCGAAGGCCGCTTGGAACCGACCAGCTTTCCTCTTTTTTCAGCGGGTCGGGGAGGGCGGCGACGGCCCGAACATCGGATGCTATCGCCTTCACGCGCTCCGGCGTGAGTATGAGGCGGTCGAGCTCGCTTTTCGTCATTTTCGATTTGGCGGATTCCATATCCGGGGAATTGGCGCGCACTATTGCCGGCGAGCCCGCGTCTATGAGGTCTGCGATGCGGAGAAGGAGCGATTCCCGGCTTTTTGCGTCCATGGACGCGAGCTTCATGCCGGCGGCTTTCGCGTCATCCAGGAGGCCATAAACGTATTTCTCAACATCCATCGATATCTCCCCCAATCGTCAGTCCATATTGCTACGTCCCGATTCATCCCACTACTGCCATGTCCGAGCTCCCGACGACCTCGGTATAGACGAACCCGAGCTCGCGGCAGATGGATTCGATATCCTTGCCCTTTATCCGCTCGAGTTCGTGCGAGAAATAGTTCGTTATGCCCTTGCAGAGGATGCGGCCGTCTTCGGCCGCTATCTCCAGCACGTCGCCCTTGTCGAAATTCCCGCTGACGGAAATGACATCCTGCGGGATGATTCCGCAGCTCTTGCCGATAGCGCAGATCATCGCCTGCGCGTTAACCACGATGCGCCCCTTGGGCTCGGATGCGAATGCGAGCCAGTGCTTCCCCTCGCTGAGCCGGGGGCTTTCTGCGGGTATGAACACGGTGCCGATTTCCCCGTTGATTGCCTTCCTGAGCGCGCCGTTATTCGTCCCGTTAGCAACAATGACCCTGACCGAGGCTTCGGAGGCTATCTTCGCCGCGCGGAGCTTTGCCGCCATCCCGCCACGGCCAAGCGAGTTTGTTCCGGAGCACCCGGTGATAAGCTCGTCGTTGATAGCCCGTACCTCCCGGATGAGTTTCGCCCCGGGCTCTTTCGGGTTCTTGTCGAAAAGCCCGTCCACGTCGGTGAAAATCAGGAGCAAGTCGGCGTCGATGGCAACTGCGACATGCGCGGCAAGGGCATCGTTGTCTCCGAATGCAGACTTTTTTATGTCGAGGACCGTGACCGTGTCGTTCTCGTTGATGATGGGGGCGACCTTGTGCGACATAAGCGTGTTCAATGTGTTGCGGATGTTGAGGTATTTCATCCGGTTTGAGAAGTCAGCGTTGGTGAGGAGGACCTGTGCGAGCGTCCTGCGCTCCTCGAATGCGTTCTCGTATGCGTTCATCAGGTCGCTCTGGCCAATCGCGGCCAGTGCCTGGAGCATGGCCACGTCCTTTGGCTTTTCATTAAGGCCGAGCTTCTTCATGCCGGTGGATATCGCTCCGGATGTGACTATGGCGAACTCGTGCTCGGGCATGCCGAGAATCTGGCTGGCGAGCTGGTCGATGAATATTGTGTTCACGCCGCTCCCGCCATTAAGCAGGGAGCTGCCTAGCTTGAGGACAATGCGCATGAGTGTTAGCAGCCGGGAGGTGAATTTAAACCCATGTGACTGTCGCTGGTTGAATCGACATATGACGAAGCGGAATTGGACAGGGAATTTTCAGGCAGGATTGGACCTTCGGAATAGCCGACCCAGCAGTGTCATGATGAAACCGTATACCCTGCCCAGCCCGTGCGCGTATGGCTCCAGATGCAAGCGGTTGAGGGGGGTTTTGCGCAGCTCAATCTCGTAATATTGCACTACCACGCTCCCGAATAGCCTCGTATTGTGCTCCGGGAAGAAGACCGCCCCGAATTTCTTGTGGAAGCCGACGGCTTCCGGTGTCGAGAACCCGTACATCTTCCGGTAGCCAAGACGCCTCGCCTCATTCAGCGTGGCCTCGCGGAGCGGGCGCCCTATGCTCACACCGGCTTTTCCATGCTGGAACGCCCCCTTGACATAATGGTTCCGGCTGTATGTGGAGTTCAGCACGCGTGCGACGATATTGTTTGTCAGGGCGCCGATGCCCGCAATCTCCCCGGTTTCTTTTACTTCGGCCACATAGACAATCGAGCCGCGGAGGAGCATTCCGAGAAGCCCCTTATCGTCCCTGGCCAGAAGGCGGTCTATTTCCTCATCCGGATGCGTCCCGCCCCTGCTTTTGCGGAGCGTGTTGCTCGCATCGCGGAAAACGCCGGCAACCTGCGGCCCGTCCTCTTTTTTGTATCTGCGGAGGATTATCTCAACCAAGACATCAAACCCCTTTCCCTGAATCAGCCTTCATTTTTGAGACAACGGTCTGGATTTTTCCTGTCCTTCCACGCACAATCGAAGGGACTTCCTCGAATTCGACACGGATTTCCTCACCCAGGCAACCGGCACGGATTCTGGATTCGACCTCTTTGCGCTCCTTTTCCCCAAGGCCATCGGACGGGACATATCGGAATACGAACAAGGAGGGCTGCTCCTGGATTATCTGGTAGGATAGCATGCCGGGGATGTCGTCCATAAGGTTGATTGAGCGGGCTGAGCGGGTTTTTCCGCTTGGAAGCACGAGGATGTCATCCTGCCGCCCGCGGGCCACCCGCAGCGTACGGAGGCCGCGCCCGCACGTGCATGGGGGCCCGAATGAACCGCTATCCCCGAGGCTGTACCTGATGAAGGGCATCGCCCGCCTCCAGAGCGGGGTGACAACGATTGTGCCTACTTTGCCATCCGGAAGGTTCTTCCCATGTTGGCCGACAATCTCCACAACCACCATGTCTTCCTGGATATGCAGGCTGCCTTCCTTGCACTCCCATGCCACCCAGGAGCTTTCCATCGAGCCGTAGCGGTCGAAGACCGGGCAGGAGAACGAGGATGATATCTCGTTGCGGGCCATCGGCGTGAGCGTTTCGCCCCCGGACAATGCGAGCTTCAGCCGGAGATTGAGCCCTTCGGAAGAATTGATGCGGGCAAGGGGCAGGAGGATGGACGGGTAGGATATCAGGATGCCCGGCCTGAGCGATGCAAGGCGGAGCAGGGTTTCGGTCTCATCAGCCCTGACGTCGAGGTAGCGGCAGCGGAACACACCGAGGCACTGGAGGAGGTTCGGGCGTGATTCGTAATGGGCAATCCGGACTTGCAGGTCGAATATGCCCGCGCCGCATTCTGTCAGGTGGTGGGTCTCGAATGCGACGCCGTAGGCGGATTCCGCATGCGAATAGAACAGTGGAACCTGGATGCCGGTCGAACCCGAGGTGTAAGTCGCATGCAGGGCGCGCTTGCTGCAGGATGAGCTGACGAAGGAGCCGGCATTGTCGCGGACGTCGGTCTTGGACAGGATTGGAAGCGACTGCAAATCATCGATGGAGCGCATTGGAATCCCGCCAAGGCTTTTCTTGTAGAAAGGGACGGACGAGCGGGCGTGCGCGATAAGGGAAATGAGCTTTTTTTCGGAAATTTTCCGGAGCGCGCTTCCAGTGAGCCATTGGTTGCGCTTCATCTGCGCGAGGAAGATGGGGGTATCGAGCATTTTCATCCGCCATCTGGTGAGGGCTGGGGATAGCCTATGAAGACAAGGCGAAGGTAGAGCGTGATTTTCCGCATCGTGTTGACATAGGCGCGCTTGCCGAAAACCTCGTATTCGTTCTCCTCAATCACGGCGAGTATCTCGCGGTAAAGCGTCGATGCGAGTGCTATCACCATGCGAACCTCGTTGTGTATCGTCCCGATGCAGCTCATCGCCTCGCGGTAGTACCTGCGGGCGCGCTCGACCTGGAACTTGAGGAAGTCCATGAGGCCGTCCTTCCTCCTAAGCGAGAGGATGTCCCCGATTGTCAGCCCGAACTTTGCAAGCTCGTCTTTCGGGAAATAGACCCGGCCCATGCGCGCATCGTCTCCGACATCGCGGAGGATGTTTGTGAGCTGCATGGCTATGCCGAGGTTGATTGCGCAGCGCTTGGACCGCTTCGCATTCTCGATGCCAAAGATTCTCATCAGCATGAGCCCGACCACCGATGCGACCCTGAAGCAGTAGCGGCGCAGTTCCGTGAACGTGCCGTATTCCTTTTTTGAGATGTCCATGCTCACGCCCCGGATTAGTTCGAGGGGGTAGCGCAACGGGACGCCATATTTCTTCATGACATGGACGAACGGGCTGAGAACCGGGTCTGAGGAGTATCCGTTCTCATACGCCTCGATGAATCGCCTCTTCCAGTCGCGTATGAGAAGTTTCTGTATGCGAGGGTTTCCTTCGTTGTCGTCGACAAGGTCGTCGGTGTGCCTGCAGAAGGCATAAATTGCATAGAAGGCGTTCCGCCTCTCGCGGCCCATGAAGCGGGATGCGAAATGAAAGGTCTTGGAGCCTTTGCTTATCGCATTTTCCGCGTGCTTGTAATCAACGTGCAGCTTCCCACCTTTTCTCATTCTAATAATAATGCGCTGGAAAGGTTTATATCGTCATCTGCCGTTGGAGCCGGACCTTACTCAGCGGCGATTCAGCGACGGGTTTCGAACGTATGCCGGAGTATGTATAATGGCGTCCTGATGCAGAACCAGAACTTCCCCAGGATGCCCATTTTCGCGGATTCGCCCGCGAAATCGGCCTTGAGGCGGAATGCCAGGATTGCGAGCGAAAGGCTGCGCGGGACCCCGGGACCCTGCGCCCTGCCCCCCGACAGCCTGCGGATTTCCTGATACCGGTCGTCGAATGTGAAGAGGATGCCGTTCGCGCAGCGCTTCAGCACGCGGTCCGGCGCAAGGATAAATAATGGCAAAATGGCGAACGTGACGAGGAAATCGTACGTGAAATGCCGGCGCTCGCTGGCGATTTCGAGGATTTCCGGGGCTTCCATCACGTTCCTCCCAAAAAGCACTTTCCCGTTCCTGATGCGCCCCCGCATGAGCTGCTGCTCCAGGCCAAGAATCGAGGTTATCGAAAGCGGGGGCCGCAGCTTGAGGCGCCATCCGCCGGGTCCCATGACATAGAAGGGCCGTGCCGCCATCGGAGCCTGGCCTGCCAGGAAAGAGAAGCCCCCTGCGAGCTTGCGCCCATATGAGCGCACGAGCTTGAGACCATGCCGGCGGTTGAGCCCCCAGAACAGGCTTGATGCCGTCCGTTCGACTTCGGCAACATCCCCCTCGTCCTTGAGGATTATATGCAGGTCGATGTCGCTTTCCCCGATTTGGAAGTCGCCGCGGGCCGCGCTTCCGGAAAGCAGGATGCAGTCGATTTTATCCGGATATGCGGCCGTGATTCCACGGACGAAATCATCCAGGAAGGCATCGAGCGCGGCATTGTCTCCCTTGGGCATACGGGAGCATTCACCATCTGCATTAATCAGGATTTCGCCTTGGGCCGGGCGGGATGCGCCGCCATGCGGAGGGGCGTTCAGCCTTGAGGATGCGCCCGGAGGCTCATCGCCTTCTGAGGTTGTGGATGATGATGTGAATGGGGGCGGCGAGGCAGAATAGGACCTTCTCCGGATAGGAAACCGAGGAACCGGCTTGCGGGAAGTGCTTCTTCACATACAGGGCTTCGCGGACGAAGAGGGGCAGCGGAATTCCGCGGACGATGTCGCTTTCGAAAGAGAAGAACACGGCGCGGATGGAGCGGTTGTATGCACGGGTCGGGGATATGACAGCAATGGGAGCCATCGCGATTGCGGAGAGCAGGTCGTATGTGATGAAGCCTGGCGTGGCGTTTCGGTGGTTCGCCTGCGAGCCCGCCCTCTCCGGCCTCTTCCCATAAATGAGCTTCATCGACATCCGGCCGCTCTGGCCTAGGGATTTGGAAAAGCCATGTATCGGGTCCAGCTTGGAGAACAGGTCCATCTTCCCCGCCTTCGGACTTGATGGGGCGACCACCATAAACGGAGGATAACCCTCCGGAACGGACGGGCGGGCCGGGATTATCCGTTCGGCGAGCTTCTGGTTCTGGGCTTCCCGCAGCTGCAACCCGTGCTTTTTATCGAGCTCCCAAAAAAGGGGGAAAGCCGCATCCTTCACGGCCTTGGCATCGCCGTCTTTTTTCACCACCACGATGAGGTCCATGTCGCTCCTGCCGATTCTGAAATCCCCGCGCGCCGCGCTGCCTCCGAGCAGGATGTAATCGACCAAGAACGGCGCGCGCGAATTCAGCTGTGAGACGAAATCGGAGAGGAATGCGTTCGCCTTCTCCATATCGCGCGCGGACATATCCTGCCTTCTTCTCCTGCGCGGTTTAAAAACCTCGGACGTGGAAGCGCCATCATGGCATCAGCGGTGCAGGTGACTGAGCTTGCGAAAGTCATCAATGACAGGATAATAGTGGACCGCATCTCGTTTTCCGTAGATGAAGGCGAGGTGTTCGGCCTGCTGGGCGCAAACGGCTCCGGGAAGACCACCACGTTCAACATGATGTCCGGGCTGCTGGCCCCGTCATCGGGCTCCATAACCATCCTTGGGAAGACAGTGAAGGAGTTCCGCAAATCGAGGCCTGAAATCGGGTTCGTCACGCAGGAAGACTCGTTCTACGAGACGCTCACAGTACGGGAGAACATGGAGTATTTCGCATCGCAGTTCGGCGTCTCGGGCGCGGACACCAGGGACCGGGTAAAAAGGCTGCTTTCACAGATGAAGCTCACTGAAAAAAGCGACGTGCTCGCCTCAAAGCTCTCAGGGGGCATGAAAAAAAGGCTCAACATCGCCTGCTCGCTCGTGCATGACCCGAAAATCATTTTCCTTGACGAGCCGAGCGTGGGGCTGGACCCCGTTGTGCGCCGCGAGATATGGGCGGTCATCGAGGAGCTCCACGCGCTCAGGAAGACGATAATTATAACCTCGCATTACATGGAGGAGATTGAGCACCTCTGCGGGCGCGTCGCCATCATGTTCGCAGGGAGGATAGTCGACAGCGGCACCCCGTCCGATTTGAAGAAGAAATACAAGCTCAAGCAGATGGAGGACGTCTTTGCGTACCTTGTGAAGCCGGTGGTCCAATGAAAGCCCTCTCGGCAATCAAGAAGGAGATGCTCGAAGTTGTGCACGACCGCACAATGCTCCTTGTGCTGCTCGCCTTCCCGATATTCGTCATGGTCTTCATGGGGACCTCGTTCCGCTCGATGGAGATAAACGGCCTTCCGATAGGCCTCTCCGGGCCTGAGAACATCAGCTCTAGCCCGCTCTTTTCCGGGCTTAACCAGTCCCAGGCATTCAAGCTCCAGAGCTTCGGAAGCGAAGAGGATGCCATGACCGCATTCAGGAACGGCAGGCTGCGGGCGGTGATTCTTGTCCCGCAGGACTTCGAGGAAGCGCTCGCGAAGGGGAACGGCTCCATCGTGCGCGTGGTTGTGGACAACTCCGACCTCGCCCTCGAGCAGTCTGTCCTGGCTGCGATGTCTTCCGTGATTGAGGCATCGT
>JAGVPF010000027.1 GCA_020052325.1 archaeon | reverse complement strand
GGGCTCGTGGATTTGCAGACCGTAGAGCGGGTCGAGACGGCCGCCCTGCCCCAGCAATCAATGCTTTACATGTTCGAAAGGACCCCTGCCGTAAAAGGGGTTTCCGTATCCAGTGTCAGCCCTGACGGGATAAAAACGCCTGAAGGGGAGTTGAAGGGAGAACCCCACTCGCTAATCCCCCCCATTTCGGGTTCCGCGGCGGACCGTTTCGTCAATCCGAGGGGCACCCCTTCCGCCAGTGACTTATCAAAGATGGTCGCCGGACGGCAGAGCGATGCGCCTCCGTCAACCCGGGCCCAGCGCGGGAAACGCTTCTGATGGGCGCATCAAGGGGGCAAACCTACATTTAAAAAAAATGCCTCCTACAGTTACGCCATGGAAACCCGCTCGATAATCATCGTTCTTGGACTGTTCGCACTTTTCCTCTCAGGCTGCGTCTCAATCAATTACACCCAGAAGGTCGACCGGGACGGCAACTCGGTCATGACCGAGAACGTGGATCTGAGCGCCTTGCTATCCCTGAACAAGGATTTCGCCAGCTCGGAGTCGCAGCTCTCCGGCGCGTGCGACAACATAACGAAAAACGGGAGCGTTTCCCAGTGCTCGTACGCCTCCGGGGTCATGACAATCACGAAAAGCGTCAAGGCCAGCGACAACCTCTACATATTCAACAAATCATCGGAATTCCCCTACACGATTTACACCCTTGAGGTGAGGCGCGTCCCGCAAATCGTAAGCTCCGAAGGCCTATCGTCCGGAGCAGGCTCAGCCCCGCAGGTCGATTCCGATTTCAAGGACCCCTCAGCCAAGCTCGGGGCGACGACCCTTAGGGCTGCCGGCGCATCGATGACCTATGCGGTCGAGATGCCCGGGGAAATCACAAGCGCTGATAACGGGGAGGTCGTTGTCGATTCTTCGGGGAAAAAGACAGCCCGGTTCAACGTGCTCGACCTGATGGAAGACGGCAATTACCTGGTTGTGAAATCCAAGGAACTGGATATGGTGCTCCTGTTGGTTATTGGCGGGGGCATAGTCCTGTTCATCGGCGGCATCGCCGTCGCAGTCGTCCTCATGAAGGCAATGAAGAAGTGATTGCCGCACACGGGATAATAGTTTATAATCCGCGGGTGCGTATCCCTCTTTTATGAGCGAAGCCCTGGGGACTGTGATTGCTACCGAGGAGTCGCCGTCAACAACCGAATTCTCATTCGTCGTCAAGGGCAAGGGCGTCCGCAAGGGCCAGTATGTCCAAATCCGGCACGGGGCCGGCATGCTCTTCGGGTTCGTGTCCGAAGTCATCAAGTCGAACCGTTATTTCGAGCGCGCGGAAAGCGTCGCGGATTTCGAGAAGGGGGCGGGGATGGCAGCGCAATTCCCCGCCGACTCCTGGGAATACATGGTCGCGCAGGTCAAGGTCCTCGGCGTATTCATGGACAAGAGGTTCGAGCGCGCATTCATCCCCCCCTCTCCAGGAGCCGTAGTACATGATGCCGAGCCCGACGTTCTCCGCTCTTTCCTGGGCTTCGATGATAAGGGGCTGCACCTGGGTTCAATCGAGCATCATGATGTGCTTGCGAAAATCTCCCTGACGCGCCTTCTGCAGAAGCATTTGGCCATACTCGCCATGAGCGGGGCTGGAAAATCCCATCTCGCATGCGTGCTTCTGGAGGAGCTGCTCTCAAGGAAGAAGGAAGACGGGCGCGTGGCCGTCATCGTTGTCGACATCCACGGCGAATATGCCGGCTTTTCACATGACCCGGTTTTCGGGAAACTGACGACTGTCGTGGAGGGGCAGGACATCGCGATTCCGCTGAAAAAGGTCCATCCGGAAACCCTGATGGAATGGCTTCCCTACCTCTCAGCCCCCCAGAGGGACGTGCTCCGCCATGCGCTTGGCTCGCTTCGCGAATCCAGGAAGGACGGAAGCGGCTATTCGTTCAAGGAGCTGCTCGCCGCCGTGGACGAAGCCGACGTTTCCAAGGATGAAGTCAAGCGCGCCCTGAAGCGGAGCCTGTCCGAGCTCAAGCGCTACAAGTTCCTTTCCCGCAAGGTGGAAAATCCGAAACTCGCCTCCCAAATAAAGCCCGGTCATCTGCTCATCCTGGATTTCAGCCCGATAGACTCGCTGCGGAAGAAGCAAATCCTGGTCTCCCTTATCGCGCGGAGGCTCTTCTCGCTTCGGAAGAAGGGCAAAATCCCCCCGTTCATGCTGCTGATTGAAGAGGCGCACAACTTCGCCAGGGAGAAGGCCGAGGAGAGCGAGGCGGTGAGCCGCGCCATCATAGAGACGATGGCCAGGGAAGGACGCAAGTTCGGCGCATCAATATGCCTCATCAGCCAGCGTCCGGTGAACCTCAGCACGACCGCGCTGTCCCAGTGCAACACCCACATCATCCTGCGCGTCACGAACCCGAACGACCTTGACCACATCCAGATGAGCTCGGAGGGCATAGACGCGCGGGTGGCAAAGAGCATTACCGGCCTTAAAGTCGGCGAGGCGATTATCGTCGGCGAGGCGGTCAATTCCCCGATTTTCATAAGCGTCCGCGACCGCAAATCGCTTAAGCGGGAAAAGGGCGCGCCATTGCACCAGCAGGCCCTAGAATTCGAGGAACAGGCAGAACGGAAGGCGAAAAACGCCGAAGCGTTCCTCTGAACTGGGCCATCCTGGGGAAAACAGGTGGATGGAATTGGCAGGCGAAGTCATCGAAAGCATATTCGGGTGGCCTTGATCCTCCCCCTCATCATGTTTTTAATCCTTAAGACGGATATTGGCGCATGCTGAGCAAGACGACCTTCGTAGCATTGATGCTTATTGCCTCGGTGGCATTCTCATTGGACCTGGTTTCGCCAGCGGTCAGGGATGTGAAAAACGGGGATGTCATCGACATTGGCACTATCGGCCCAGGCCAGACGGTATTGCTCCTCATCGACCCCAGGGCCGCTACCGGCGGCATCCATGGCCAGGGCGGGCTCTACGACGAAGCATTGGTCGGCGACCTCCCGCGGGGATGGACGAGCCAGAACAGCAAGCTTTACCAGAATCCCCTCATGGTGACGATTTCGGCCGATCCCGATTCGCCTGAAGGAAACTACTCGACGCGCATCACCGTCATCGATGAATTGAACGGCGAGCAGCTCGGGAACGTCACGTTCATCGTGAAAGTCAAGATAACCTGGGACGTGATGGATTCCGACGTTTCGCCGAACTACAAGACCACCGGGCCCGGCCAGCCGGCAAGGTTCGCGATAAAGATAACCAACAAGGGCTCGACAAGCGACGTGTTCCAGGTCAGTGCGATGGGCGCAAAACGATGGGAGTTTGTGAAGCCCGTCTTCGTCCCGGCCCAGAGCTCGAAAACCGTTTATTACGAGATAGTCGGAACCGAGGAAGAGACGTACAAGACCACGGTCGAGGTCGTCTCGCTCGCGAGCAAGAACATCGCGGATTCGGAGAACGTCACCCTGTTCGTCCGTTCCGACCTCCTTGGCGACTACAAGGCCACAAACAGCGGCGTAATCGTCTTCCCGATATTCGAAGCGCCGATATACGCGCTTGCCGGGCTGCTTTCGAACATCTTCAATTAACGATAAAAAGCGGTTTGTGCATCTTTTTCTCCAATGTCCAGGCAGAAGGCCATAGATTCAATCATCAGGCGCATCCTCGCCGGAGAAGCGAAAGTGCACAGCCTGGACTGGATTAAGCGGGCGGAGTGCAAGCGGTACGGCATATCGAATATGATAAAGAACCCGGAGATTCTTTCGCGCTTTCCAAAAGATCGCCTTATCCCCGAACTCAAAACCCTTCTCCTGAAGCGCCCCATGAGGACGCTTTCGGGCGTGACACCGGTCGCGGTGATGATTAAGCCGCAGGGTTCCTGCGTCCACCACTGCATCTACTGCCCGACTACGAACCTTGCCGCGAAAAGCTACAGCGGGTTCGAGCCTGCCGCGCTAAGAAGCCGGCAGGCCGGTTTCGACCCTTGCATCCAGGCATCCGGGCGGGTAGCCCAATACGAAGGGGCCGGGCACCCAGCGGACAAGTGCGAAATAATCATCATGGGCGGCACATTCCTCGAGATGGACCCGGAATACAAGCGTTCGTTTGTCAAGGGCGTCTATGACGGGCTGAACGGTTCGGTTTCAGGAACGATGGAAGATGCCATCCATGCCAATGAGGGCGCAAGGCACCGCGCAATCGGCCTCACCCTTGAAACGCGCCCTGACGCGTGCATCAATCACATTCCGGAGATGCTATCCTACGGGGCGACCCGCGTCGAATTGGGCGTCCAGCATGCCGACGACCGCATCTACCGGATTATCCGCAGGGGCCATACGGTGAAGGATGTCGTAGCGTCCACGCGCGCACTGAAAGACGCGTCCTTCAAGGTGCTCTACCACATCATGCCCGGCCTTCCGGGTTCGTCGATTAAGAAGGACATCTCGTTTGTCAGGAAACTGTTCTCAAGCGGCAGCTACCAGCCGGATATGCTGAAGATTTATCCGACACTTGTCCTCGACGGAACGCCGCTAAAGGGGATGGCTGACCGGGGGGATTACGAGCCGTATTCGACTGAAGAGGCGGCTGATGTGATATCAGAATTCTACCGGCATATCCCCCCGTATGTGCGCGTCATGCGCATCCAGCGCGATATCCCATCCCCCCTCATCGAGCGGGGCGTTAAGAAAAGCAACCTGCGCGAGCTTGTGGAAAAGAAGGTGGCCGAAAAAGGCATAATACCCAGGGAAATCCGCTACCGCGAAGCCGGGCTGCAGGGAAAAAAGGCGCCCGACCCATCTGGATTTTCCATGAAACGCCTGGATTATCTGGCTAGCGGCGGGAAGGAGCGGTTCCTCTCATATGAGAATGATGAAGGCCTTATTGCGGCGTTTATTAGACTCAGGTACCCCGGCAAAGGCCAGGAACGCAAAGAAATCGAAAAAGGGCCCTGCATCCCGCATGAGCCCGAGGCCGGGCATGGCGCAGCGCTCATACGCGAGCTCCATGTATATGGATGCGAGCTGCCATTGAATGTCCGGGGCGGCCTCCAGCACAGCGGTTTCGGGTCTTCGCTTCTTCGGGAAGCCGAAGCGCTTGCAAGCGGCGATGGCTGGGGGCGGATGCGCATCATCAGCGGCGTGGGCGCAAGGGAATACTATCGGAAATTCGGGTACTCGCTCCAAGGTCCGTATATGGAAAGAAAGCTCTGATTAATTCCAGGTTGTTTTGGCTGATCTTCTTCCTATGGCGCCTTCACCGCGAGGGCATCCTCCTCGTTGAATTCCCTGAGCAGTTCATCCTGCTCCTTGAGGAGCGTGAGGTATTCCCCCTGAAGCGTGGCAAAAACGCCCTCCTCCTCTTCCGAGAACGTCTTTATCTGCCTTTCCGCGTTCTTAAGCTGGATTCTTGCGTTGAGGTTCTGCATCTTCCGCAGGTTCTCCTCGAGAAGGGCCTTCGACCCTTCGCTG
>JAGVPF010000175.1 GCA_020052325.1 archaeon | reverse complement strand
GAATGCGTCTTGGCGAACGCGGCTGCTTTCTCGTTGTACCCCCTGCTCAGGCAGCGGGCGTTGAACACCTCAACGATGTCGACTTTGGCCGCCTCATCCGCACTCGCGTGGGCCCTCGAGCGCCCGTAATCGAACATGTGCGGGAGGTAAGCAAGGCCGCCCTGCGCGTGGATTAAATCTATAGCTTCGAGGAACGGCGTCCTTTTCGGAATCAGCTCGCTGACGTACAGGCCGATGAGGTCGCCCCCGCCTGAGGAAATCTCCTCGGCCGGGATGAACGGGGCCTTCAGAACGCGCATTTTCGCATGCGAATCGATGCTGTTGTGGTCCGCAATCGCGGGAATGATGCCGAGTGCGGCGGATTTTTTCGCCAATGCCTTAGGGTCGATCGTTGAGTCGATTGAGGATTTGGTATGGACGTGGAAATCGATTCTCATCCTGCCGCACCTCCCCCATCCTTCATTCCTTCGCACCTTCCCCTATTCTCATATGATAGCCCCTTCCTTTTCCAGGGCCGCCAGGATTTTCCTTGCGAGCGCATCGGCCGCCTTTTCGGACGGCTTCTTCTTTCCCTTCACCATCATCCGCCCGCTCCCATAAACGCTTATCGAATACGCGCCCACTTTAGCAAGGAGGACGACCGGGCTGTTCCCGAGCACCTCCCCGAGCGAAGCGAATGCAGCTTCCGCCTTTTTCAGGCCTATCTTCTTGTCCCTGAGCTTGATTTCGACCCCGTTGGCGGTCTGGCAGGGCTCGATTATGAAATAATCGCTCATCCGAGCAACCCCTTCCAGAACACGTCTTTTTTGAAAATGTCGAAGAAAATCGCTTCGGGCGCCCTTGCGTACGGTTTCTTGAGAAGGACGCTTACGGCTTGCGATGCTGCGAGCGTCCCTGCAAGGGAGGCCGCTGGGCAGATGATGCTCTGGCAGGACTGGTACCGCTCCAACGCCTCGTCGCCCTTGGGCAACTGGAATGCCTTCTCGAATTTATATGTCGTGAATACGGATACGATGCCGCGCGAGCCCTGCGCCGAGCAGAACACATATGGGATTTTCATCGAGCGCGCCATGCGCGAGAGGATGAGCTTCGATTTGACATTGTCCGTCCCGTCAAGAACGATGCCGGCCCCCCGGATTATCGCTTCCGAATCCCCGCTGAAATCCTCGTGGGTGCTGATTTCAATCCCCGGGTTAATCGACTTTGCACGCGCGACTGCGGCATGCACCTTGGGCAAATCCAGGAAGTCCTCGGTCGCAAGCGACTGGCGGTTGAAATTCGAGAGCTCGAACCGGTCGTGGTCGAACACGATGAGCTTCTCCGCGCCCATGCGCAGGAGGTTCTCCAGGATGAAGCCGCCCGTGCCGCCGAGCCCGACGATAGTGAAAACAGACTTCCGCACCTTCGCCTGCTGAGCTTTTGTCAGGGGGTTCTTGAGGAACTTCTCCCCGTAGATGTTCATAGCCGACCGAACCCTTGGTTCCGCTCGTCGCCCTTGTCCTTGGATATCTTATCCTTGATTCTTTTCAGCTGCGATGAATCCACATCGCCGGTCTGCAGGGCTGTCAGGTTGCGCAGCACCTGGAGCCTCCGCTGGATGTGCGGGTCTATCGTCTTCTCCCGAAGAAGGCCGAGGTGCGTTATCACGTAAAGCGCTGTCGAAACGCCGGTGAAGATGAGGACTAACGCGCCCAGCTTGCCCAGGTCGCTCTTTGGTGTGAAGTCCCCGTAGCCGACAGTAGCCAGGGTCACCGAGGTGTAATAAGCCGCATCAAGGAAGTTCCAGCCTTCCACAAGGTGGAAGAACAGGATTGATATCACATATATTATAGCGAGAATGACGATTGGAATCGTGAGTGTTTTTATCTCGTTGACAACTGGCATGAATAACTTAATTAGCCCCGAATATATTAAAATGTTCTATCCGATTGATGCATATGGAATTTTTCGTCGATTGCCTGGGCGCGAGCAGGGAGGTTGGAAGAAGCGCGTTCATGCTCCACACCGACCGCAACATCATGCTCGATTACGGCATCAAGATATTCGACCAGAGCGGGCAGGCCAAATTCCCGCTCGAAACCCCGGTCAAGCCGGACATGATGGTCCTCTCGCACGCGCACCTGGACCACTCCGGCTGCATCCCGTCCCTGTACAGGGAGAACAGGATACGCTGGTATTCCACCCCGCCCACAAAAGACATCTGCGAGGTCCTCTGGATGGACTCGATGAAAATCATGGGGGATGACTTGCCGTACCGCCTCGGCCATCTCAAGAAGGCGCAGAAATACTGGAACCCGCTCCTATACCGGCACCCGATTGTGAGCGGAGAGACGAAAATAGAGCTCTATGACGCGGGTCATATCAGCGGCGCCGCCATGGTGGAGGTCGAGCATAAGGGCAAGAGCTTCTTCTACACCGGCGACTTCAAGATGGAGGAAACGTTCATGCACAAGGGCGCGAAGTTCGTGGAAGGCGTGGATGTCCTCATGATTGAAAGCACATATGCCAAGAAGGACCACCCGCCAAGGAGGGAAGCGGAAGAGAAGTTCATGGAGAGCATCTATGAGACGCTGGAGAACGGGGGCAACGTGCTGCTTCCGGCTTTCGCCCTCGGAAGGACGCAGGAATTGATATCCCTGCTCCGGAGCTATGACCGGGAGATGCCGATTTTCGTGGACGGCATGGGCCGCGAGATGTCGCGCATCTATATGCAGTACCCGAAATACCTCAAAGACGCGGATGCGTTCAAGAAGGCGGTCCGGAGCGTCACCCTTGTGCAGTCAATACCTGACAAGAAAGCGGCGCTGCGCGAACCCTCGGTGATAATATCCACGGCGGGCATGCTGAACGGGGGCCCGGTGCTGAACTACATCTTCAACGCGAACTCCGAATCAAAGATTATATTCACCGGCTACTGCGTGGAAGGAACGAACGGCTGGATGCTGCAGAGCAACGGCAACATAGTGAAGGACGGGCAGGAGCTGGCTGTGGATTTGCCTGTCGAGTACCTCGACTTGTCCGCCCATGCCGGCCGCAGCGACCTCCTGCAGTTCATCAAGAAGGCCAATCCCGAAAAGGTCCTGCTTGTCCACGGAGACAAGCCCGAGGATTTTGCATACGAGCTTGAGACCGAGCACGGGTTCAAATCGGTTGCCCCGTTGCCCGGTGAAAGAGTGATGCTTTAGCGCGTTTTTCTGGACTTTGCTTCGGCGGGGGGCCGCTCCAGCACAAGCATCTCCTCAGGATATGCAAGGTGCGAGCGCGTAGTGGCGAAGCCCCGGAAGAAGGCGTGGATCGCATCCTCGGCCTTTATGATTGGGCGCTTCACTTCGGCGTAGATTTTCTTTTTCTTAACAATGAATTTCCCCTTCCGATGGCTTTTCTTGAACTGCTCCACGTGCTTCTTCATCTCGATTGGGGGCCCGGCGACAAGCATGGTTTTCGGGAGCGCATCCCTGCCAAGGATTATCGCGAGGCGCACAAGATGGCGCGAATCATCTTCGATGATGTCTTTCGGCTCGAACTCCTTCAGATGCCCCCTTAGCTGGCCGGCCATCTTATGGAGCTGTCCCCAGAGGATGTCGTCGACGATGTCCGGCCTCGGCATGGAGAGGAGGATGAGCTTCTTCCCTTTCGATGCCCTTTTTGCCCTTTCATCGAATGTTATCGGCTTTCTGAAGAAGAAAGCCTCGGCCGGCTTTTTGAGGAAGCCCTTGCAAAGCGAGATGAAAAGCCTTAGATTGGATTCCGAGACCGCTGCGGCGACATTGCGGTTTTTGTCGGTCGGGTCGATGACGACGAACTGGCTGCCAAACCGCTTCACCGCACCCTTGGCATCGGATGGCTTGTAGTATTTCTTTATATCGATGAAAATCCCGGCCGGTGCGGCGGGCTTCCATTTTGCCGCCGCTTTCAGCAGGGCGGGAAAGCCGCCGTATTTTATTGTCAGGAGCTCGCAGAGGTATCCTGAGAACCCCTCGATTTTGATTTCCGCCCCGTAAATGCCGTTTGAGCGGAGGAACTGCTTGAGGAGGAGGACGCCGTCCACCTGCTTCCTCTTGAGCGACGAGTTCACGAACGCCGTATGGAGGACCGAGCGGTCCACGGCGCTGACGCGCTCCGCGGCCTTGGTTATCCTGTAAGCCGGGACCAGGTCGATGCGCCTGCCTTCGAAATGGAAGCGCGAGTACGGATGCTCGGCATAGCTGAGCTGGTATCCGAGGCCGGGAAACGATGCCGCCATTATATCCTTGATGTAAGGCTCGAGAGCCTCCCGCGGCACCGAGCGGGCGAAAAGGACGAAGATGTCGATATCCCGCTTGTCGCGCAGGAACGTCCTCTTTGCAACAGAGCCGGTCAGCACGACCTGGCAGCCCCTGGGCGCGTTGTCGCTGATGTGCGCCACCAGCATCTGCGCGAAACCGATTTCTTGCGACAGCTCGGCTGCACTCGGGCGGATGGCCGGCAAAACCCGGGAGAGAACCCTCTGCATGAAATAGCGTCTTCGGCAAGATTTTAAAGGAACGCCTTGGTATGTCCAACATGCGGCGGAGCATAGTACTATTGCTGGCGATATTTCTTCTGGGATTCGGCTGCCTCGGCGAAAGCCCTTATGAAGGCGGAAAAGCCGAGCAGGTGACAGGCACCTCCATGACCGATCTGGATGGCGATTCCAGCCCGGATTATGTGGTCTATGATTTTTCGCCCATCCAGTACAAGGATGCCGGTATGACCGTCCACCGCCAGGTCACGGTTACCGTCGAGACCGCCGGAGTCTACACCTCCGTCAACCCGAACCTTACCGACGTGGACCTGCTTGTGGCCGACCAGAGCCTCGAGGAGTTCTCCAAGTCCAGGATACAGGCCGACACCGCATGCAGCCAGTTGATAGGACTCAGCAACGTCGTATGCTCTGATGTGACAACCTGCAGCAGGCTCTGCTCGAGCGCCTCGCAAAAATGCAGGAAGATAGCCGCCACCAACGAGGATGTGCTTGCAGGGTCGATGATTTCCTACGTCAAGGCGAACAACGAAATCCGCTCCCTCCTCCTGGACTCGCGCAGGATGATTCTCAGCCTCCGGGAAGGGACCGATGAGGAAAGGGACGCGTTTTTCGGGAAGACGAGGGAGATTGTCAGCCGCGTCGCGGAAATCAACGCCAACCCGCTATACACCAACGACGAGCTGCTCCTCTGCCAGCACTCTGATTTCGGCATAGTGCCATATCTTGTTGAAGCGACGCAGAAGGTGGGCACCTACTCCATACAGAATGTCAGCTACCGCTACCACATTGTCCTTTCGGTGTCCCCGACAGTCAAGACCAACAGCCAGGATGTCGGCATGGAAGTGGCCGGAATCGGGTTTACCGACAAGCTGCCAAAGAGCGCGTTCATGGATACGGACGCCATCTCATCCATCCAGGCGTTCAGCGCCAGCGAGGTGGGTTCCAGCGTCCATGTGAACTGGACATCAGTAAAACCCAGCAAGGAAGGCTACCTGATGTATTACGAATTCCAGTCCCAGGAGCCCCCTGAAACGGTCATACCGGCCCTCAAAGGCCCGGATATGCGGGTGAAAAGTGTCAACCTCGTGCCCCTTGCGCCCACGAACATGATACTCGTGGCGTTAAACGGAATCTTGAAGAACTACTATATTGCCTACGGGGCCGCGCTCGGAATCACCCTCGCCGTGCTCCTGTTCATATACAATATGATTGTCCTGGCATTCACGATGCTCAGCGAGAAGGCGGCCGGGGCAAGCTTCACGACAGGCTTCCGCAAAGCCTTCGGAAGGACGGATGTCAGGTGGAAAACGGACATGCTGGTCGCTGTCCTCGCGCTCGCGGCCGGCTCTTATGTGGCAAGCACAATGGCGACCCAGCCTTTGATAGCCCCGTCCCTGCTTGAGTCGCTGGACTTCCTCATGAAGAACGACATGGGCGCAATAGCGATAGGGCTCACGCTGATAGGCTTCCTCATGACGTATTTCGCAATCGAGAATTTCGCGAAGATAACCATACTGGAAAAGGCGTACGGCGTCGTGATAAGGCAGGAAAAGGACATGTTCCTCGCAAAGGCCGCCAGCCTGAAAGACAGGATGGCGGAGCTAGAAACCCTGATAGAGGAATACAGCAAGGAGGATTTCGACGTCAGCAAGGAATACGACGTCCTGACAACGGTCAAGGCAGAGAAAATAGACATCCTCACGAAGAACATGACGGCCCGCAGCAAGGCCCTCATCGACGATTACCTCATGCGCGTGGAGAACGGCATCAACAGCCTGAAAGGCAGGAAGAAGCTCGCCGATGAGAACTGGCCCAGGTGGAAGGAGACCATAGCCAAGATGCTCGAGGAGCAGGGCGATGTCTATACCTCTTCGCTGGTCACCGTGCCCGCGTCCTTGCGCGGCTGGGCCCTTGGCAGGTACGGCAAGGAGGCCGGCACCGAAGGCCTGAGCTTCGAGCGCGACGCCATAAAGAAGAGGAAGGTGTCTCCGGACGAGCTGGTCAGGGACATGATAGGGAAGGGCCTGATAAAGGGCGCGGTTATCCTGAAGCAGGAAAAGGTGGTGCTCTCCGAGTTCGCTGAAGGCGGCAACACGGTCATGACCGCCCTCAGCCTGAAGCTCTACTCGTACATGAAGAGCCTGGCAAAGAACCTCGGCCAGCACCAGCCGCAAAGCTTCGCCGCGGTGGGCGACAAGACGGTCATCATCATGATGCGCAACCGCATGCTGGATTCCATCCTCGTGATAAGCAAGGACAAGTTCAAGGACGCGGTCGAGCAGTGGAAGGCCAAGATGAAGATGTTCGAGGCCGGATGACGAGTTGTTCGCTATACAAGCCCCAAACATTTCTTTTTATTCACAATAAACACAAATTGTTTTCCCCTAAAAACTTTATGTAAATATCCTTGTTTTTCCAAATCAAGAAGATCGACCCTTGCAGTTTGATAAGCAGTATTGTATATTTTTTGCATCTCGACTATAGTAAGCGCCCGTTCATTTTTACTCATATTAAGGAGTATATCAGCCTGGCGGAAGTTTAATTTTGGGTTGTGCCGGATTGAATCAAAGATTTTGATGTTTTCTTCCCTCGTTTTAGCAACATAAGTTTCGAAGGATTTTACCGCAATATTCAGGGCCCGTAGATTAAATTTTATAAAATAAGTGATGTCGTTGTTATCTGTTTCAGTAAAAAGGTAAGCCCGGGCATACTGCCCTTTTGCCTTGTTAATAGCGGTGGATACGGCGATATATTCTAGATAATCGTAACCCCGAGTTATTAGGTACCAATAGAATAGTGCTCTCGCAGTCCTACCGTTCCCATCGTTGAAGGGATGGATGTACCCGACCATGTAATGCAGTACCATTGCCTTAACAAAAGGGTGAAGATAGTAGCTATCAGAATCAGTATTTACGAAATTACATACTTGGCGTATCAGCACATCGATTAAACCGTAATCGGGGGGGTTATGAAGTACTTGGAATGGATCATCTCGTGCGTAGACCTTGACCTCATTGTCCGTTCTAAACATGCCTTCAAATTCCGTATTTCCAAGCGTATCTTTAGTTATTTGCCTATGAATTTCTTTAATCAATTCGGGGGTTAATTCTTGATTTTGAGCGGTGTGTTCTTTGATATACCTCATAGTAAGGTAATTGTTTACAATCATCTTCTCTGAATGAGTTTGGGGTTTTCTATTTTCTCTTAACATCTTCTTTGCAACAATCCTACTTGTCGCGGCCCCTTCCAATTGGCTTGAAGCAATTGCCTCCTCCATCAAGGAATTTACCAGATATTTATTTTGTAAGGGTGGCTCAAGCATTTGACCCTTCAGTTTGATGTTGCCACCTATCCTCATGTCTAAATCATGGAGCATTTTTTCTATAAAGGGGGTTTGAACATAGCGCAAAGCAATACCGTTCAATTTGATATTCCTAGCACTAAAAGCCCGGTTCACCTCTATAAATGCCCATAGTAGTTTGAGATCGACAGTGCTAAACCGGCCATCAATTCCAACCTCATCCCAGTGCATATAATCATTATTGATAATTTCTAGATATGGTCGTAGTTCTTCAAAATTGATGCTGGGTTTGGCTAGCAATAGCTCTTGGATTTGAATCTGGGTTGGGGGTTTGTTAGGAAGCCGCAAGGGAACCACCAAATACTAATTTACTAGTCATTAGTACTCATTGGTAGTTGAGTTTTTATAAACCTATCTACTAATTCACTAGTCATTAGTACTCATTAGTATGAAACTGGATCTAAGCTACATTCACCCGGGCTAGTAAGAGGATGCCCAATAATTAGTGTGCAATGCCGCCAAAAACCATACGAATTTAAAGCCTCCCAGACAATATAGTTTCGTTAAAAATACTGACTTTTCTACGACGTAAAATCGTATCAAGGAACTAGTGGTTATTGTATGTCTGAAGAGGGTGGATACACAGCGAAGGAAATACAGGTCCTGACAGGCCTGGACGGGGTCCGGAAAAGGCCCGGAATGTACATCGGGGACACCGCAAAACGGGGCCTCCATCACCTGGTCTACGAGATAGTGGATAACAGCATCGATGAGGCCCTGGCAGGCCACTGCAAGAGCATCCAGGTGGAGCTGCTCAAAGACGGCTCGGCCAGGATTAAGGACGACGGAAGGGGCATCCCGGTCGACATGCACCCATCTGGCAAATCCGGCCTTGAGCTGGTCGCAAGCTCGCTGCACGCAGGGGGCAAATTCGACAAGAAAGCCTACAAGGTCTCAGGAGGCCTGCACGGGGTCGGCATGGGGGTCGTGAACGGCCTTTCCGAATGGATGGTCATCGAGGTCCGGAGAGACGGCAAGGTCCATACGATAGGGTATGCCCGGGGGAAACAGAGGGAGCCCTTCAAGGTCGGGGGCCGCACGGATGAGCGCGGGACGACCGTCTCGTTCAAGCCGGACTCGCAGATATTCCCATCCATCGAGTTCGATTACGATTACCTGCGCGAGCGCATGATGGAGCTCGCCTTCCTGAACAAGGGCCTCCGGATATCGCTTTCGGACGAGCGGAGCGAAAAGAAGGAGGAATTCTGCTACGAGGGGGGCATAATCGAGTTCGTGAAGCACATCAACGAAGCCAGGACCCAGCTCCACGAGCCTTATTACCTGAACAAGAAGACGGACCATGTGGAGGTGGAAATCGCGCTCCAGTACACCGACAGCTACAGCGACAGCATCTACAGCTTCGTCAACGACATCAAGACAATCGAGGGCGGGACGCACGTCGTGGGGTTCCGGACAGCGCTGACACGGGCCGTGAACGATTATACGAAATCGGCCAAGCTCGTCAAGGAGGAGCACAGGATAACCGGCGACGATGCCATAGAGGGCCTGACAGCCATCATCAGCATCAAGGTGCCCGAGCCGCAGTTCGAGGGCCAGACCAAGACGAAGCTCGGGAACAGCGAAATCCGCGGCGCGGTGGACAGCCTGTTCTATGACGCGTTCAAGACATATTGCGAGGAGCATCCCCATATCGCGAAGACCATATCCTCCAAAATCATCAACTCCATGGAAGCGAGGGAAGCCGCGCAGAAGGCCAAGGATTTGATCCGCAGGAAGAACGTGTTCGAAAGCAGCGTGCTTCCGGGCAAGCTTGCCGACTGCTCCGAGGAGGACCCGGCCAAATGCGAGATATATTTCGTGGAAGGCGATTCAGCCGGCGGTTCATCAAAACAGGCCCGTGACAGGCGTTTTCAGGCCATTCTTCCCCTCCGCGGCAAAATCCTGAATGTTGAGAAGGCCCCCATCCATAAAATCATCGACAGCGAGGCGATTCGGAACATCGTGCTCTCGCTCGGGGCCGGGTTCAAGGATGATTTCGACATGAAGAAGCTCCGGTACCACAAGGTCATCATCATGACAGACGCCGACGTGGACGGCTCGCACATACGCACCCTCATCCTGACCCTGTTCTACCGCTATTTCAAGGACCTTATCGAGAAGGGATACCTCTACATCGCCCAGCCCCCGCTATACCGCGTCCAGAAGAGCAAGAGCGTTCATTACGTGTACACGGATGCGCAGCTTGCCGAGACGCTGAAATCGCTGGGGGGCGATGCCGGCATACAGAGATACAAGGGCCTTGGAGAGATGAACCCGGACCAGCTCTGGGATACTACTATGAACCCCGAAACGAGGACGCTGAAGAGGGTGACCATCGAGGATGCCATACTGGCCGACGAGCTGTTCACCCTGCTCATGGGGGACCTGGTCGAGCCCCGGCGCGCATTCATCGAGCAACACGGGGCAGCGGTGAAGAACCTCGATATCTAAGGTGACGCTCATGCCTGAAACCATTATCCAGCGGACGATTGAGTCCGATATGAAGGAAAGCTACCTGGACTACGCGATGTCGGTCATAATAGGCCGCGCGATACCGGACGTGCGGGACGGCCTGAAGCCCGTCCACCGCAGGATACTCTTCACCATGCATGAGCTTGGCAACACGCACGGGAAGCCGTTCAAGAAAAGCGCCCGTGTCGTCGGTGACTGCCTCGGCAAGTACCACCCGCACGGCGACACCGCCGTTTATGACGCGCTCATCCGCATGGCCCAGCCGTTTTCGTTACGGTATATGTTGGTTGATGGTCAAGGAAACATCGGCTCCATAGACGGGGACAACCCCGCCGCCATGAGGTACACGGAAGTGCGCATGGCGAAGATGAGCAACGAGCTGCTGTCCGATATCGCGAAAGAGACGGTATCGTTCACCGACAATTTCGACGGCACGCTCAAGGAGCCGACCGTGCTTCCGTCCCGGGTGCCGAACCTCCTGATAAACGGCTCGTCCGGGATAGCGGTTGGCATGGCGACGAACATCCCGCCGCACAACCTGACCGAGATTGTCGATGCGACGGCTGCCGCGATAGACGGGGCGGGGGAAGATGAGCTGCTAAAAATCGTGAGCGGGCCGGATTTCCCAACCGGCGGCATAATCGTCGGGCGCGCAGGCATCCTTTCGGCCTACAAGACCGGGCGCGGCATCATCAAGGTCCGCTCCAGAGTGGAAAAAGACCTCAAGAGGAACGCGCTGGTGATAAACGAGATACCGTTCCAGGTGACGAAGACATCCGTCATCGAATCCATAGTCGAGGCGGTGAAGAACAAGAGGATAGAGGGCATAAGCGGCGTCCACGACCGCTCCGACAAGGCGGGCATGGAAATCGTGATTGACATCAAGAAAGGCCACGACATGGACATCGTGATGAACCAGCTTTTCGCGCACACGCAGGCCCAGGGCTCATTCGGCATAATCAACCTGGCAATCGTGGGAAAGCAGCCTAAATGCCTCACGCTTTCGCAGAGCATCCATGAATTCATCGAGTTCCGCAAGGAAATCGTCAGGAAGAGGTGCGAGTTCGAGCTGAAAGAGGCCAAAGCCCGCGCCCACATACTCGAGGGGCTGCGGATCGCCCTGAACAACATTGACGCGATTGTCGAGTTCCTAAGGAAATCCAGGGACATCGAGCACGCAAGGATAGGCCTGATGAAGAACTACTCGCTAAGCGAGATACAGGCGAACGCCGTCCTCGACATGAAGATATCCAGGCTCGTTTCGCTCGAGCGCGAGAAGATAGAGAACGAGTATGCCGAGCTTACGAAGACGATAGCGCACCTCATTGGCGTGCTGTCTGACATCAACAGGATTCTTGCGATAATCAAGGCTGAGCTTGCCGAAATCAAGGAGAGATACGGCGATGCGAGGCGCACGGAAATCATCGAGGACGAGGGCGATGTGGAAATCGAGGACCTGATTCCGAATGACGAGGTCGTGGTCGTGATAAGCAGCCGCGGATATGTGAAAAGGGTCAGCTTGGATGAGTACCGCTCGCAGCACCGCGGAGGCAAGGGCGTGATAGGCTCGGAAACAAAGGAGGAGGACTTCGTCCAGGATGTCATTGTGACGAGGAACCACAACTACCTGCTGCTATTTACGGACAAGGGGCGGGCGTTCTGGCTGAAAGTCTGGCGCACCCCCGAAGGCAGCCGCTATTCGACAGGCAAGACGCTGGTCAGCCTGCTGGACCTGAAAGACGAGAAGGTCACATCTTGGATATCGGTCGTGAAGTTCGATTCGGGCGAGTATCTGTCGATGATTACCCGGAACGGCATCATCAAGAGGACCGCACTCGAGAACTTCTCGAACGTCCGCAAAGTGGGCATCATCGCGATAACCCTGAAAGAGGGCGACAGGCTCGTCGAAGTCATCAAGACCGACGGCAAGCAGGACCTGTTAATCGCGACGAAGAAAGGCCAGGCCATCCGCTTCAAGGAAGAGGAGGCGAGGGAACTCGGCCGTACTGGCCAGGGCGTGATAGGCATCCGCTTCAAGGAAGGCGAGGACCAGGTTGTCGGCATCTCGAAATGCGCGAAGCCGAGCATCCTAACGATAACCCAGAACGGATTCGGAAAACGGACGCATATTGACGAATACCGCGTCCAGGGCCGCGGCGGTTCCGGAGTCATCAACATCAAGACCGAGGGCAGGAACGGCGATGTCATTGGCATCAGGGCAGTCGAAAACGATGATGAAGCGATTGTCATGAGCTCGAAAGGGCAGGCCATACGCATCAGCGTGAACGGCATCTCCGTGATTGGCAGGAACACGCAGGGGGTTACGATTATCCGCTTATCCGATGGCGAGAAGGTGGCGAGCTTTGCGGTCGTTCCCAAAGCCGAGCAGGTGAAAGAAGAGCCGAAGCCGGACATGCAGGATAAACCATGATATCCGCAGGATTCCTCGGCCTTCTTGCCGGCATCATCGGCTTCCTGGCGTTCGTGCCGTACATACTGGATACCCTGAACCATAAGACGAAACCCAACAAGGCCACATGGATAATCTGGGCTGTTATGGGGCTGATTATTGCCGCCAGCTACTGGTCGGCCGGGGCGCGGGACACTGCGTGGACGCCAATTGGATATGCAATAGGAATTCTGGCCGTAACCGCGCTTTCCTTCAAATACGGCGAGGAGAAGTGGACCCGGCTGGATAAAGGGTGCTTGCTTGGAGCGGGCGCTGGCCTTGCCATCTGGGCGGTTACGAGCGAGCCCATATTCGCGCTTTACCTGACGACAGCAGTTGATGCCATTGGCGGAATTCCGACCATTTTGAAGACGTACAAGCGGCCGGAAACCGAGAGCAGGGCGGCCTGGGCGATGTTCCTAGTCGCGAATTCGCTGAACCTGATTGCTATTGGTGAGTGGACGCTCACGATAGCGCTCTATCCGGTTTATGTGTTCATCCTGAGCCTTACAATGAATGTGTTGATATTTAGGCCAAATAGCAGTGCACGCAGAGCCGCCAGGGGCAGGAATAAATAGCCGGAATGAGCGAATAACGCATGTTCCGGGACCGCCATGACGCCGGAAAGACGCTTGCCGATGCACTAGGGGGTTATATGGGGAAGAAGAATACGATTATCCTTGCAATCCCCAGGGGCGCGCTGCAGATAGGCGAGGTCCTGCATGAGAAGCTCGGCCTCCCCCTGGACATCATTATAACAAAGAAGATACCGCATCCCCTGAATGAAGAGTACGCGATTGGGGCTGTGGGCCCTGAGGGCGAATATTTCATTAATGCCGGGGCTGCAGCGGAAGTGAGGCCGGAGTATATTGAAATCCAGCGGGGGAAGCTGGCTGCGGCCGTGGAGGAGAGGTATATCCGCTACCGGGGCGAGCGCCCGAAACCGGCATTGAAGGGCAAGACTGTGATTCTGATTGATGATGGCATAGCGACCGGGAGCACCATGCTCGCCGCAATCCATGTGATACGGAAGCAGAAGCCGAAGAAGATAGTCGTGGCCGTGCCGGTCGGCCCGCCGGATGGCGTGGCAAGAATCGCGGCTGAGGCGGACGAGACCATCTGCCTGGAGAAACCCGAGGCGTTCTTCGCCATCGGCTCGTTCTATGAGGATTTTCGCCAGGTCGAAGATGAGGAGGCGATAACCATACTCAAGAGGTGCCACCAGGTAAAACGCTAAGTTAAATGGGACCCTTTGAGCGGGCCTCGCGCGCTTTTCCAACCAGGAAATCCAGGCATTCTGACAGTTTCCCCGGCCTGACGTTCCATTCCTTCACGATTTTTTTATACGCTTCAAGCTCATCCTTCATCAGGGCAGCGCTTATGTCAGCCCCTTTGAGACGGAACGCGAGCTGCGGGAGGAGGGGGCAGAAACGCGCGTTAAGCTTGCCATCCAGCTGGAAGGGATAGCGCCTGCATGAAAGCGGGGCATGCCCATGGATGCTGCATTGGTTTTTTTCCAGGAAAACGCACGGGTGCGACTTGAATCCGAGAAGGTATATCCAGGATTCGTCTTCCATGTCCAAAGTGGTATCCGGGTCGAATGCTAGGAGGCGCGCCTGATGCAGCGTGGCGAATTCGGAGGGCGGACGCTGAGTAGCCTCAATGACGCGCAGGATGTCGAACGCGGTGGCTGTGATGATGTAGCTTTTACAGCAGTTCGCGTCGCAGATTGAGCAGGGGTTTATCGGTGATGCCACGGGATGATATTGGCGCAATAAGGATAAAATACGCGATGCCGCGATTAGGATAGAATATGCGGGCTATGCGATTTTTTTCAGGCCCTCATCAAGGGGGGGAGGCATCTTGCGAACCCCGAGCTTCACTTCACGGAGGTTTGAAAGCGCATCCGAAAGCTCCTCGACAAGCGGCTCTTTCCTTGCGCCTTTAAGCAAGGCGCGGACGGCGTCGCGGAGTTCGTTTTCGTCCATTTGAGGCCTTTCGTCCCTCTTGCGCCGGTCGTTGATTATGCGGAGAACGTCAGCGACCAGCTTCTTCGAGCCGCCCCAAGGCACCCCCTGGTCTATCACGGAGCCCTTTGCCAGATGGATAAGGGTAAGTTTCTGGCCGGTTTCCAGGCCATGGCCTTCCAGCCGCAGGAGCATGGCATTGGAGATACGGTCGAAATTCTTTGGCCG
>JAGVPF010000169.1 GCA_020052325.1 archaeon | reverse complement strand
TCTGCAGGCCCGGATTGGCTGTGTCCGTACAGCCGAAAGCCACCAGCAGAGACAGCACGATAAACGGAAAGAGCGCCTTCATAATTGGAACGCGCACGGAGAATTAATAGAGGGTCACTTTTCCTAGAGAGTCACAGGCCCGTATCCTTGCAGCAGCGGAAGCCGATGGAATAATCGTCCTGCTCCGGCCCGTGGACTATCGTCATGTAGTTGCAACCGGAGCCGTTCTCGCCGGATGTCCCGTAGAAGCCGCCCATGAAAATCCCGTTCCCCGGCACCGCCTTGAACCCGTTGCTCTTGCTGGCCGGACCGATGCGGGGCCGGCTCGCGATGATTTTGTCATCGACGAAATCGCCCACCCATTCATGGAGGTTTCCGACCATGTCATAAACGCCATAGCTGCTCACGCAGCGCGAATATTCGCCGGTCTTGGCCAAAAACCCCGATATCATGTTCGTCTCAGGGGCCTTCATCTGCTGGCCCCACTTGGAGCCGAATAATTGCGATATGATGTGCGTTTTCCGGGTGTTGCATGCGCCCTTCTGCTCGTTATCGCCATAGGGATACGTATAACTTTCCACCCCCGAGCATGCGCGTATCCACTCGCGGATTGTGCAGAGGCGCTTTCCGGCATTCCAGCAGGCGTTTTCAGCTATCTTCCTGCTTACGGATGATTGCGGCCGGACCCCCGGAAGGGATTTTGCGATGATGCGGCTAAAGCGGTTAGGAGGCACGGATGATGGGTGGACGTTCAAAACACCCCCCTTGAGTTCGACCAGATGGGCTTCGAAGCGGTCGATGCAGTAATCGCGCGGCTCGTTGAAGACATGCACCATCCAGTCAGGGCAGCCGATTACAAAGCCGGTCTGGTATGCCGAGTCCGCACGCTCAGGTGGCTTTATCGGGACTTCAGGCATCTCGGGCGGCGCAAGGTCTGCCCCAGGTTTTCCCTCGCGGTTGTCCCGGCAGGAAAGCATCAGGCCTGCGGCTAAAACGGGCATCAGTACGAACGATGCCTTGCGCGCGCTGGCCGTTTTGCTGAGGCTGTGCCTTTGCATGGTGGATATAATATGAGAAGAAGTGTTTAAAAATGATTAACCAGGTAGGGCGGGGCATGATGCCAGAAACGCTTTTTAACCTGCCCTGAGATTAAAGCGCGGTCGTTAATCAATGGTTTTCATCTCACGCCTCAAACTGAGGAATTTCAAGTCCTTCAAAGCGGCCGATATCCAGCTACCAAAGACGTTCATATGCTTTGCAGGGCCTAACGGCAGCGGGAAATCCAACCTTTGCGACGCCATCCGCTTCGCCATGGGCGAGACCAGCCTCCGCTCACTCCGTGCCAAGAAGGTCCGGGACCTGATATTTACCGGCTCGAAAAGCGCGGAAGTCAGCCTTGTTTTCGAGGACGAAAACGGCGGGACCGGATATGAGATTAAACGCGCTATCCGCGAGGACGGCAAGATACGCTACCGCCTGAATGGCAAGCGCACCACGCGGAGCACCATCCACGAGACGCTCCGGAGGAACAACCTCGACGAGAGCGGCAGGAACACGATTGCCCAGGGGGAGGTGCAGCGCGTCATAAGCATGAACGGCAAGGAAAGGCGCACCATCATAGACAGCGTCGCAGGAATAGCCGATTTCGAGGCCAAGAAGAAGGAGGCGCTCTCCGAATTGAAGACCGTCGAGGACAGGATACGGGAAGCCCGCGTCATCCTTGGCGAGAGGAAGGTGTTCCTTGACGAGCTTGGGCGGGAAAAAGACATCGCGCTCAAATACATCGAATCGAAAAAGACGCTCACGAACGCGAAGGGCACGCTCCTCAAATCCGAGGTGGAGAAGCTGGGGAGGGATTTGGCGGAGGCGCAGAAGAACGAGGACCGTTTCCTGAAGGCCAAATCAGAAAAGGACGCCGACATGGCGAAGGTCGAGGCGGACATATCATCGGTCGATTCGAAAAGGGCCATAACCAGCCAGGAGATGCAGGCGAAGCAGAAAACGAACTCGCTCATCCGCAGGCTCGAGGAGCTCAAGGCCTCGATAGGCTCGAAGAAGCAGCTTATCGAGGACAAGGGGGCGGCGGTGAAAACCGCCCTTAATGACCGCGATGCGGCCCTTAAGGATCTGGCGAAGGAGAACGAAGAGATATCCGCCCTTGAGAAGGAGGCCGGCTTCCTGCGTTCGGAATTCGTGAAGGCGGACCAGGCCCTTGCCGCCTCGGGCGGCGAGCTTGAGGACGAGAAGCTGTCCGGGATAAAGAGGGAGCTTTCCGAGCGTGAATCCGAGCTGCAGACGGTCCGCGAGCGGCTCGTCCTCCTATCATCCGAAATCGAGGCAAAGGGCCAGCTGATTGCGGCAAAGAAGGAGGAGGAGCTCAGCATAGCATTGAAGGCCCCGCAGGACGAGGAGCCCGGGGAGGACGCGCTTTCCATGAAGCGCGAAACCGAGCGGCTGTCACGCGAAATCGACGGCTCGTTCTCGAGGACCAAGGAGATAAACGCCCAGATGTCGGAACTGGACAGGCAGATGCTCGAACTGAAGGAGAAGGCCTCCATTTTCAGGATAAGGGCCTCCCCGCAGCTTGCAAACCCGGCGCTCAGCTTCATCAGCGAGCTTGTAAGGGAGAAGGGCGGCGGAATCTACGGCACGGTTGCCGACCTCATATCGTTCGAAGCCGAAGACGGCACTGCCGTGGAAGCGGCAGGGGGCTCCAGGCTGCTTTACGTCGTCGTTGATTGCGTGGACACGGCGACAGCGACGATAGAGAAGCTCAAGAAGGCCAAGGCAGGCCGGGCGACGTTCATACCGCTGGATTCCATACGCACCCCGCAGCCTGCGAAGTCGGGCGGGTTCACATCCGTGCTGGCGGCCATCAAATTCAAGGAGGAAATCAGGCGGGCGGTGGAATACGTTTTCGCGGACACGCTCCTCGTCGATACCGTGGCCGACGCAAAGAAGCTCGGCATCGGGAGCGGCAGGATGGTCACCCGGGAGGGTGAAATATTCGAGCGCTCGGGCATTGTCAGCGGAGGGCGCACGCAAACCGGCGTGCTCGGGGCGAACGCGCTGCGGAAAATCGAGAACGAGATTAACGATATGAAGGCGACAAAGGACGCTTTCATGCAGGAATTATACTCCATCCGGGAAGACGAATCCCGCCTCCGCTCGGAAAAGTCGCAAATCGAGATACGCATCAAGACATTCGAGATGCAGCGGCGCATCGGCGATGAGCGGAGGAAGGAGCATGAGCAGATACTGCGCCGAAAAGAGCAGCTTGCCAAGGAAGTCGGGGCCCTTGAAGCCTCGGTCGCTGAAAGGACGGCCGAGAAGGAGAGGCTGGCCGGCCTTCTCGGGGGAACGGAACGCGAAGCGGGGCACATGCGCAGGAAATACGAGGCGGCGGAGCTGGAGTTCCGCAAGCAGAGCGAGGAGGGCAGCAAGCGCAGGGCGGATTTGAGCGCCGAAGCATCGATGCTGAAGGCGAAAATCGAGGGCCGCCAGAGCGAGATGTCGCTGCGCAGGAAAAGCGCCGCGGCAAGCGAGGAACGCCTTGAAAGGCTCGCGCAGGAGGGGAAGGAAGCGGGGATGAAGATAACCGAGGTCGCAAAGCAGGTTGCCATTGAGGAGCAGGAGCTTGCGCAGACCGAAGGGAAGATAAGCTCGGCAAGCAAGGAGATTGAGAAGCTCTTCGAGCAGATGAAATCCTATGAGGACGAGTTCCAGGAGCTTGGGAGGAAGCGCGGCCTGGTACGCCTCGAGCTCGAGAAACTGGCCAAGGACATGAACATGCTCAGCATCAAGAAAGCGACCGCGCAGACAAGGCTCGAGGATGTGCAGTCCGAATTCGCGGGGTATTCGGAGGCGCAGTTCTTAGATTATGGGAAGGACGAGCTCCTCCGAATGATTGGCGAATCCGAGCGGGCGCTTGCCGGCCTTGGGAACGTGAACATGGCTTCAATCGAGATGTTTGATCGGAGGAAGGCCGAGATAGACGAGGTCGAAGGGAAAATCGGCAAGCTCGACACCGAGCGCGAAGCCATCCTTTCGATGATAAGCGAGATAGACGAGCACAAGAAGGACGCGTTCTTCGAGACTTACAATTCAGTCAGCGAGAATTTCAGCAAGCTGTTCAAGCACATCAACGTTGGGCAGGGGTACCTGCACCTGAACGACCCGTCGAATCCCTTCGAAAGCGGCCTTTTCATCAAGCTCCGAAGGAACAACCAGGAGCATTCGCTGGATGCGCTTTCAGGCGGCGAGAAGACGCTGGTCGCGCTCATGTTCATATTCGCACTCCAGCTGTTCAAGCCGGCGCCGTTCTACATCCTCGACGAGGTCGATGCGGCGCTCGACAAGCCGAACTCCAAGAACCTCGCCGACCTGGTATGCAGCCTCGGCGCGGACAGC
>JAGVPF010000107.1 GCA_020052325.1 archaeon | reverse complement strand
GGGAACTACGGCGAGACGATAAAGATATCCCTTGCCGAGGGGATTAAGCTCGCGAAAAGCCGGGGCTGCACGAGGATAGACTACGCCCCGAATTATTCAGGCTGGAAATTCTTCTATCGGCTCGATACCGCGCCACTCTGGAGATACAAGCGGGGCAATATCCCTGATTCGGTCGAGACAACCGGATACGGCATTCCGCCGGATGAAAGGGCAAGGCTCAAGGCAGAAGGAAGGCTATGACGGCGCAGGACCTGCACACCGCCGCGTCACCAGACAAAGGGCAGCAGCCGATAGCGCGTCTTTTTGCAGTATTCCGTGTACCCCGGCAGTTCGCGCCGGAGGACCTCCTCCTCGTTCTGGATGCGCAGGATGAGCAGCGGCGCGACAAGCAAAAACACGGGGAACGCCCAATAGGAGCCGAGTGCTATAGGGGTGGCAGCCCACATGAAGATAGTGCCAAGATACATTGGGTGCCTGATGATTGAATAGGGCCCCGTGGAAATCACTTTCTGCCCCTTCACGACCTCGATTGTGCGCCCGGCGAAGCTGTTCTCCCGGAAGACCAGGAAGATGAAGAGGTAGCCGAGAAACACGACCACGTCCGCAGCAATCACCAATTCGGGCGGGACGCTCGACCATCCGAAGCGGCGGTCGAAACCGGGAAGCAAAAACCCGATCAAGAAAATGATGCCTGAAAGCTTTACGACAAGCTGCTGTTTTGCCTGCTTTTCCTTCAGCTTCATTCTCCGCTCCAAAAACTCCGGGTCGTTCTTCAGGAAATACGCGACTACGAAGATTACAGGGATGAATAGTATCGCCAGGTACACCCACCCCTGCCAGTAATCAAGGGTGCCCGCGGTCAGGAAAAACATGAGGCTGATTGCAGCAAACGCAGCTGGGAACAGCAGTAGGGCCCTTTTCTTGATAGCACCCGTGTCCATCAGGCAGATTACCCCATGCGGATTATAAAATGTCACTCATACCTGAGGGATTCGATGGGCGAAATGGAAGCGGCATTCCTCGCAGGTACGATGCCCGCAACGATTCCGACGATGACCGAGAAAACCAGCCCCATGGCCACAAGCTCAAATGTGATGACGGTGGGCAGGTTGAACATGGAGAGCACGATTGACGCAAGGAAGCTCAGGCCGACTCCGGCCGAACCGCCAATGAAACCCAGGGTTGCGGCCTCTATCAGGAAAAGCCGGATGATGTCGCGGTCCTTTGCGCCCAGGGCTTTGAAAACACCGATTGTCTTCGTCTGCTCGAGAACGCTCATGAACATCGTGTTGAGGACGCCGATTCCACCGACTACTAGGGATATCGATGCTATGCCTCCGAGGAAGAGGGTCAGCGTATCGGAGATGGATGAGACCGCGGACTGGACGGAAGTAGCAGTTACAACCTGGAAATCCAGGTCGTCGTCCTCTGAAAGGCCATGCAGGGACATCAGCTCTTCCTCGATATCCGCGGCTACCTCATCGACATCTGCGCCGTCTTTGGCGACTATGATGATCCGGCTTACCGCGTCGCCCTCATCGAAGAGGTCCTTCGCGGTCTCGAGGGGGATGTAAACGCTGTTGTCGCTGCCTTCCATGCCCCCGGACTCATCGAGGATTCCGACTACCTTGAAGACGACATCGTTTATCTCGATTTGCCTGTTCAGCAGGTTGTCCTCATCATCGCCATCTTCGGTGAAGACATTATGGGCGACATTGTACCCGATGACTGCAGAGTACTTATCGCCCGAGCTGAGGAACCGGCCCTCTTCGAGTTCGACGCTAACGACTTCGGAGAATGCATCTGGTTCCGAACCCGTGACTGTCAGCGACGTGTTCTTATTCTTGTACGCGACGCTTGCACGCTCCTCCAGTTCCGCGTCCAGGACGGATATTCCGGAGATGGAACGGAGGTCGTCCGCCTCCTTGAACGTAATTGCCGCGTCGCTGGATTCCTGCTGCCCGAATGCGCCGCCCGGAGGAGGGCCGCCCCCGCCTCCGGCAAGCCCCATGCCCATCATGCGCCCGGCCCTCTGCGAACCGGCGCTGATCGTAATCTGGTTTGCGCCAAAAGCGCTGGTCTTGTCATTGACGTTCTTTTGCATGCCTACGCTTATCGAGATGAGGGTGATGATGGCCGCCACCCCGATTACAATGCCCAGGATGGTGAGCCAGCTGCGGAGCTTCTGGTGCAGTATATTGGTCATCGCGATTTCGATGCTATCTCTTAGCTTCATTCACTGCCCCCGGGTTTTTTGGCTTGCCTTTGAGTTTCCTATACGCGAGGTACATCCCGCCCAGGATAACGACGCCTATGCCGGCATAAAGCGGAATGTTCTGTGTCTGCGCACCCCCGCCCATACGCCCCGGGTAGGCCCCGGACGCCGGGGTTGTGCCTGAAGTCGCCGATGTTGCCGCCAAAACCGATGAAGAGGCGATGGGGACATTCCCCCTGACAGTGTGCTCGACATTGTCATTATCCTTGAAAACAATTGTAATCGGGATGCTGTTTTGATTCCCCGAAGAACCCTGCCTTTTCTGGTTCACGGTGACCTGGAAGCTTGCGAAATCATCCACGCTGAGGGTGCCGATGAATTTCTCGCTCGTCCCGCTCACTTCTAGAGAATCCGTGGATGCGGCCGAAACATACATGGAACGGATGGCCGTATTGCCGGTGTTCGAAAGCTTTATCGTCACCTG
>JAGVPF010000004.1 GCA_020052325.1 archaeon | reverse complement strand
CGAACAAAATCAAAACGTTCCGCACAGGGCACAAAATCAAGCTCGATTCGATGGAAATCCTCCCAATCCATGTCGACCATTCCGTGCCGGGCGCATATGGCTTCATCATCCACGGAAGCGAGGGCTCATTGGTCTATACTGGGGATATCCGCAGCCATGGTGGAAAGCCCGAACTCACGACAGATTTCCTGAAAATGGCGAAGGAAGCCGCTCCGCACGCCCTGATTATCGAGGGAACGCGCGTAGCTCCCACAGAAACGAGAAAGAATCATACAGAGCAGTCCGTCTTCACACAGAGCCTCGAAGTCGCAAAAACAGACAAGCTAATCCTCGCGATGCGGTATCCGAAAGACCTTGACCGCTTCCGCACGTTCCATGATGTCGCGAAAGCCACGGGTAAAACGCTCGTCACGACCATCAAGACCGCGCACCTCCTCATGAGCCTCCAGGCCGACATCCACTTCGACACCCCGCACCCGTTCGAAGACCCGCACATCAAAGTGTACGCGAGGGAGATGCTGAAACCAAGGCCTTACGAAATGGAAATCAAGGAAAAGTTCCAGTGCGTGGATTTCGACTGGGTAAAAAACAACCAAAAAAAGATTATCTGGGAACTCGACTTCTCCCAATTGCAAGAGCTAATCGACGTCAATCCAGAGCCGGGAGGCGCGTGCATCCATTCAATGAGCGAGCCGTTCGAAGAAGACCCGATGTCCCAGCTCCAGGACGATGTGCTCCACAATTGGTTAAACCGCTTCTCGATGAACCACTACCAATTCCATGCGTCCGGGCACGCCTCAGGGAAGGAAATCTTCGATATCTGCAGGGATATCGCGGCAAAGGCCACGATTCCGGTCCATACTGCACACCCGGAGCTGTTCGAAAGCGCTGTCGACTCGGTAAAGCTCGCGAAGAAGGGGGAGCGCATCCAATTCTGATATCCCCGTCACTTTATCTTAGGGCGGAAATAATCATTTCCACAAGCTTAGAATGAAATTCTGGCGATGCTCTCCCTATCCCGCGCACAACCTGCTTCTTATGCAATTTAACGATGCCGTCAAACCTTGCGCCGTTTCCCTCTTCAAGCCGGCAGTTCGCGTCTTTACCAGAAATCATCAGGCAATAATCATCCGAAGCGGTGGTTATAGCCGATACGAGCAGATAATCGCTGGAGTTGTATTCATCATCCGATATCACAATTGCAGGCCTGACCTTGCTATCTGGCGAATCGGAAAAGAAAACACGCGCAATGATCACGTCACGCCTTCTCATTTCAGGTACCTCTTCTTATAGAAATCCGCCGCCTTCTCATCCGAAGGGTTGTTCCATGCCGCTTCCATGGTCGAGCGGTCCAGCGGCTCCTCATTGAATTTCTCGACCTTTTCCATTAATATGTCGTATTTTTCTCCTGATAAAAATGTTTCCGTCCCGAACTGATGGATGGGCACATCATTCGCATCGAAGATATCGATGGCTGGTTAACGACTGTCTAAATCAGCCGAACCTATCCATTTTTATACTCGTTTTTACATAATATATAACATGCAACTCACGAAGCCGAAGCCATCAGAAGAGAAAAAACAATCCAAAGCCTGGCAAATCACGAAGAAATACGTGATGAAGCCCCTCCTCTACGCATCCATCCTCGCAACGACCGCCATCGGCGGAGCGGCCCTGAACACCCATCTGAACAGGCAGTATCATACGTACAATTATCGCTCGGAAGGTGTCCCAAGGCCTTCAATCTCAAGCTCGGAGAGGGAAAGGCTTCAGGGCAGAATTCGGGCCCTTGGTCTGGAGCCGATGAGCGAGCGCATCCTGCAGGAGGTTGATCAACCGCGAATTTTCCTCTATGGTGCCGCGACGCCTAACGAGGTCCGCCTCGAGCTCTCAAGGGATGGCGATGCCTTCCGCATGACATATTGGGGCGTCTGGGGCAACAGCCACATCGTCCCGAAACAGGACTGGGAGCCAATCACACTCACATACTCAATAAGCCAGGAAAACCTAAGCCTGGAAAGCGTCACAGTAAGGCCGCACTTCGCCCTTGGCGTCTATTCGAGGGGAAACTGCGCAAGGCTGGCAGAAGCCAACATTCCGGTAGTAATCACAAACCCTGCACATACGCCGGGCGTACCGGGTTGCCAATACTCGATTAATGAATGGGGGGCCACGCAGGCATTCACCCAATTTTCCTCTGAAGCCTGGGCCGGCTTCTCGGTCTGGGGGGATTTCCCGCAGCATATGGGCCCGATGCCAATCACCGTAAGCGTCGGAGCGCCGCTAAACGAAAGCAATGCTAAAAGCACGCCATACTACTAATATCGTGGTAACATGAAAAGGCTGGGCAAGGATATACTGGAAGAGCGCAAGCCCCAGTCCCAGCGATTTTCATCTGTAAAAAAAGCGCTCGCCGTAGCCGCACCCCTTATCGCAAGCCTGATGATTGGCTGTTCCGACGAGGCGCTGCCCAACGACTGTCGCACATATAACGAAACCACAATCACGCTCAACCGCGAAACCGACGGCCAGAGCGTCGACCTCAGGAGCCTTGAAAGCAACCCGTCAGGCTCGTTCCTTACCCCTTTCCACATTGATTTCATCAACGAGGCGCACGCAATCGCAAGCGAAGGCATCCCTCCGGACACGAAAGCGACACAGTCCCCTTCATATTGCCTCATGAGCGGCGATAACGGCGGGCAGAAATCAGCATATGCCCAGCAGGATGATGCGGACGGCGCGCAGCGGGGGCTGTACGTTCCGGAAAACCAATCACTTAACTCGGTCACGCTCATCAACCTGGTAAACCATGAAATAGGCCACCTACAGCCGGGCAACCCGCAAAACGGCTCGGAGGTCATGTCACAGCTCAACGAATACGGGCAGAAGCTCGCGGGATTCGCGCTCCTCATGATGCAAGGAGCTGACGAAGGGCAGCTGGTCCGCTGGGCTTCCTACGAATCCCAATCCGGGATTTACCAGAAGCTCGCAAGAACGCTCGAATCCGGGAGGGGCCAATCAGGCAATAATCCGCTGGACGCATATGACAAGGCGAACATGTTCCTGTTCACAAGGCTCGGCGAAACCGGCGGCGATATCCTATCAATCCGTGCGGAGTTCCGGCAGCTCGTTGAAAGCGGCGGGCTCGCGGCGGCTTTGGACGAAGCCTCATCCTCGTTCCTCGGCAAGTATTCCACGGCGAATCTCCCGGACCTCTTCATCGATGCAAGGACCCGCCTCGTGGTTGCCATGCAGAGGCAATACGGCGTTGCGGATTCGTATTTCCTGGCGCATTCACATCTTCTCGATTCCGGCCTGGTGTACGGCCTCGAAGGCATGAACTGCGCGCTCACCGCGCCCCTCGTATCCGCCGAATACGCCCCGTGCAGCGATGATGTGTGCACCGAAACCGGGGCGGATTCAAGCCGTGCAGTGAGCCTCTCATTATGCTGCGTAGGCGCGGATGTCCAGGCGAGTGGCATCGAGTTCTTTAAGTGGAATGTCGAAGCCAGCGGAACGAAATACCGGAAAGAAAACGGAATGATAAGCGTTGACCAATTCGAATGGGGTTCGGTCATGTACCTTTCCGCCACGAAAACTGCAATCGGCATGGACGAGCCGTGCGGTTGAGTTGGAATTGCGCGGCAATCTGGCGGTCGCTTCCTTTGGCCAACCCCATT
>JAGVPF010000126.1 GCA_020052325.1 archaeon | reverse complement strand
GCATGCGATGCCGCAGCGCCTCATGAACCGCGCCAGCCTCTTGCCCGACTGCTCATCGAGGGAAGCCATCCCGATTGGCGCTTCGACCAAACCCGCGGCTATCGCAGATTCGATGGCGGCCCTTTCCTCCTTCGCCATCCCGGCAACCAGTATGAGGAGCTTTGCTATCTCGGAGCGGTTCTCAAAATTCTTCTTGACAATCATCCCGCGGTCCTTGAGCGTCTGGTACGCCCTTCCGTCCCTTATCTTCAGGCCTTCCCGAACGGCGTCGGCCGGGAACGCTTCGAGCGCCTCCGCGTACTCATCCAGCTTCGTCTGGTTTGGATAAATCAGCGAGATGCCTGCGGATTTCGCTTTCTCGGAAAGTTCGTTCGCGTTGGATATCACGCGCTTTAACTCGACATCAGGCTTTACGCCTAGTATTCGCACCTGGAATTCCAGCTCTGCCTTTTTCTTGTTCAGTTCTATCAGCCTTGCCAAATCGCGCGCTTTCAGTTCCATGGGTTCGCCTTGTCATCATTAATAGCAGAACAAGGAATAAAAAGAGTGATATCACGGCTGCCAGGATTACTGGAAGTGTGTAATCCTGCCCATCTTCCTCCAGAGGCTTCACAGCTGGTGGCCCGGCTGGTTCCGCAATGGGTTCCATCGCTTCCATCATGTCGTCTGTAGCCTCATCAAGCCCCCTGGCCATCCTCGCGGTCCGGTAGGCCCCGCTGCTCTGGTTCTGCGCAAGCAGGAAAGCGGCATGGGACTGGTACACCCGGCCCCAGAGCGAACTGCGCCTTTCGCCAACAAGGGCGCTGATGTTCCCCAAATCCGGCCTCTCGTTATCCGCCCTGGTGGTCTCGATGACGTAAACCGAATCGAATATCGCCTGGCCGTACCTGCCATTCTCAAAGGCATCCTGGGCGATGTTGAGCCTTTTTACGAGCTCCTCGTCCTGCGGGTCCAGGTCCCGCGCCGTAAGTATCCGCGCTTTGGCGAGATTAATCCACGCGCTTTCGTTGATGTTCGTCCCTCCGTCCGGTGCTGCGCTTATGAGCTCCTTTGCGACAAGGCACCACGCCTGCGCATACATGAGCTCATTGTACGCGGCGAATCTTTCATCCACAAGCACCTTGTCTTCGATGTCGGTGCTGCTGAGCCTCTCATACGCCCAGCCCTGCCGCTGGCCCGCCCCGGCGACCCATTCGAAATTCCGCTCGGTCATGGGCGGCATATCGATGCCCGTAAGGCAAATCCCGGCCTCGCCCCTCTTCCTTGGCAGGTCCGGGTCTCCCGATGATACTGCGGCAATCGTGGATATGTCTATGTAGTTGAGGAACGCCTCGTTGGCAGCCGAGAAAAGGTATTCCTTTTCGATTAGGCCGCGCTGCCTCTTCACTTCGGACAAATAGAATCCGCGGATGGAGGCCGCCTCATTATCAGAGCCGTTTATTTGGTTTGCTAACGATTCTTCCGAGTCGACCATCCTAGATGCGACCTGTGCGAACGATTCCATACCGGTTGAATCGAAGTCCGGGATGTCCGGCACTGCGCGCTCCCGGATAGCCAGCCCTTCCTGCTCAATGCTCCTGTTCTCCGCCATGAACCCGATTACATCCTCGACCCTGCCCGCTTGCAGTATTTTGATTCCGTAACTGTTCTCTATCTCCCGCAGGACCATGATTTCATAGACGTTCTCTATCGGGGTTATGAAATACCTCGCACCCATTGTTGCGGCCCCCTTTGCCTTCTCATACAGCCCCCCGACCGGGCCAACTTCCCCAAAAGGCCCTATGGTGCCGGTCATCACCGTGTCGTTCCGGAGGCTCTTGTTGGCCAGCAGCGCATATGTCATCACCGTCAGGGCCGCACCCGCGCTTGGCCCGTCGATGTAATTCGTGCCCGGGTTCGCGCCGAAATTCACCCTCACATCGCAGCCTTCGTCGGTTTCCGCAAGGCCATATGCGTACGAGACCGCCTGTTCTATCGAATCCTGCGTCGTAACGCCGCTTCGCGGGAAAACGCTTATGTAGACCTGCCCCGGCCCCTGCGCAAGGCTGATTGTGACGTTGATGAGCCCTCCCCCGTCTCCGACAACCGCCGGAACGCGCTGGGTGATGTTGCCGGTGCATGCCGCCGATGAAATTGAAAAGATGAGCAAAAGGAGTAAGGCGCTTCTCATGATTTCAAATCTGTCCTCAGGGTTATATATATTATTGCCAGCTGCCTGCGGGAGGTTTGGGCGGGGGTGCCTCATAATACGCCAATTATAAACATGTATTATAACATATAAACACACAAACCCAATGCCATAGGTTATAATCATGAGCATCAAATTAACAGTCATGGACAGGCGCCTCGAGAAGAAACTATCAAGCCTCCGCGAGAGGATACGGAAGCTGGACAGCGCACTCGTGGCATTCTCCGGAGGGGTGGACAGCTCGTTCTTGATGCGGATATGCCGCGAGGAGCTGGGCGAGAAGGCCGTGGCGGTCACCGCCCTGTCCGAAAGCTATCCCCGGTCCGAGCTCAGCGTGGCCAGGAGGGTCGCGAAAATCATCGGCGTGAAGCATGTCGTCGTAGATTCTGGAAGGCAATGCGCGGATGTGCGCTCAGCAAGGGCCACCGCCCGCGGCTGCAATGTCTACAGCACGATGAAGGGCATTGCGATGAGGATGAGAATCAAGAACGTCCTTGACGGTTCTCATCGGGACGACGCTTCGGAAAAGGGGCAGTCATTCCTCAATGCGCGCCATTCCGGCATCATGAGCCCGCTCCTTGAGAGCAACCTGTCAAAAGCGGAAATCCGCCTTCTTGCCAAGGAGTTCAAGCTCCCCAACTGGGATAAGCCCGCATCGTCGGATTGCAAGGGGAAGGCGCGCATGCCCGCAAAGAAGCCCGCCATGGCCAAAAGTTACATCTCTCTCATCGTCCCCTCCGCAAGGCTGCAGCTGAAGGGTGAAATAGCCTGCATAATCGTAGGAAAGCGGAGCATGGTCGCCCTTGCAAGGCGCATAGGAACAATCCGGAAGAAGATGGGGTCCTTCGGCTTTTCTGAAGTGATGCTAAAGCTTTCATCCTGAGCATTCCGGGGGGGGGATCCGGAGCGCAGTCACTCGACTTTCTTGAACGCCAGTATCCCCTTTTCCGTCCTGAAGAACTCGTAATTCTCGGAAAGGTAGAGCTTTTCCAGGGTGCTGCCGGCTTCTGTTATGTAGCTTGCTATGTCGCCTGAAGGCATGTCCTCGTAAAGGTATCCTATCGCGTACTTGAGCTTGGAATCGATGGTCTCCTTCTCCCTCTCGCGGAGAAGGATTCTCCGCACGCCCCTTCCCTCGTATGCAAGGAGCACGGCCGGGTCCTCCATATACAGCGCATTGGACTCCCCGCTCGTTATCTTCTTGCTCTCAAGGTCGAGTTTGGCCGGCCAGGCGAGCCCGACTCCGACGAGCATGCGGTTGACAGTGGCTCCGAAGCTTTTACCGTAGGCGATGATGTTGCCGACTTCGACTTCGGTGACGTCGAACGCGCATTTCCTCATGACCTTGACGCAGTCCTCGATGTCCCCGGAATCCAGCCTTTTTACCTCTACCTCTTCCTCATCCAGAAGGTGGACGAACTTCTTTTTCGGAGCCTCGGCCTCCTGCTTCTTCTCCGGATGCTTGAAGGATTCAACCATTGCATTCACATGAAACGAGTGTTGCACGCGGGGCACTGCGTGAGCAGCGCCTCCATCTTAAACCCGCATATGGGACATACATAAAACGTTTTATTAGCCCTTTCTAATTCGGCTTCGAAGCTGTATCCGCATTTCGTGCATTTTTTCGCATCCAATTCGACAAGGTTCTGGCATTTGGGGCACTTGCGCCTGAACATGCTTTTTACCCGTACCCCGCATTTCGGGCACCTTTCCATGCTCAGGTTGACCTTCTCGCCGCAACTGGGGCAGGCCTGGACCTGGCCCTTGCGGTCTGAGGCGGCCGGAGGGCCCTTTATCAGACCGCCAAGAAGATCTCCCAAGCCCATGTCAACCACTCAATGTGCACGTGACATCGTAATCCTTGACCGGAATCTTGACGTCGCAGAAGGACTGGGCCCCTTTGATGGCCTCGATGCTCGTGGTCAGGCCGCAGTCGGCTTCCGTGTCCCCGGTCTTGGAAAATGCGAGCGGCCTGTTCACCGCGGTTACCGAGGACATCTTCATGTACGTGTAGCGCCTCCCGTATGAGTCCTCAATGCAGCATTTGTCCGTCCGGCCGATTCCTGCTATGATATCCAGGTATAGGTCGGATGAGAGGTCGGTCATGTTCCCCCCCCTAGTCGCTATCGTACCGTTCGAATAGGAGAATATGCACGAGTATGTGCCCGGGATGTCCATGCACAATTCGCACCGGTCGCCACCAGGCACGTCTATGACCGTTTCCTGCGTGCACTTGAAGTTGCCTTCGATGTCTGAGTAATCCAGCCCTAAGGGCGGGTCACACCTGACCCCGTTGTCGCACATCAGGGCGTCGGCCGTGCACTCGCCCTGCGTTTTTTCCAGGCTCTCGCAGGGTATGCACTCGCTGTAGTTGACCGAGTTCTTCATGGCGAAGATGCCAATCGGCGGCGCCACAGTCATCTGCTGCATGGCAAGCTGCAATGCGCAGAATTTCGTATTCTTGGTTCCGGTATTGTTCGAATTGACATCGACAACCCCTGTTTCAGGGCCCACATAGATGTCCCCGATCCTCACCTGCCTGGCCGGTCCGTAGATGATTCCCACCAGCCCGGCCTTGATGAACGCATCCTGGTTCCTAAATAGCGTCCCGAACAGCATGGCCTGCTTTTCCTTGGTGTTGAATATGGCATCATCGCTGTCCAGCGTGAGACTGGTCAATATGGTGGGCTTGTTGTCGGTCTTAAGGACCGCCTGCGAATAGCTGGCGATATCGTCAGCGATTATCTGGCTGTAATTCACCGTGAGGTTCGCTCCCGGGTCGATGGCCAGGATGCCGGCGCCCATGGCGCTCAGCATGCCGCTGTGGTCCGATATCGGATAATCGTAAGTTATCATGTCGACCGTGAACTTGTTTCCGATGTTGTTGGAGAACATCTCATGCGCCCTCTCCCTCAGGCTTTCGTTGCTTGATGGCGATGAAACGTGGAACGCCGTCAGGCATCCGTAGCACCTGCTGCGGAGAAGGGCGGTCCTTGTCGATATGTTCTGGGCCTTAAGGGTCGCGTTATCCGCGCTGCCTACCTTGTCGACTATTACTATTACGGCGCCCATCTTGCCAATCAGCCTCTGGAAATCGTACTCGTCCAGGTTCCCGTTCGGGTTCTCCTCCCAGTTGTCGTTGCTGCTCATGTCCAGTATGGGCATGACGCCGGATTTCATGTAATTCCCGAGCCTTTCTTTGAGGACGGATGCTTCGGGGTATGTCCTTGGGCCTCCGGAGAGGTCCCCGTTTTCAAGGCTGAAATCGTTGGCGTCGGATATCAGGTTGTTGCCGCAGCGCAGCTCGTCATAATCCCCCTTGCACACCATCGACTGCGTGGCTGAGACATCCACATAGCCGCCGTTCTCGATGTTCGCGATGCCCCCGGGCATGTATTCATCCCCGCCGGACCGGATGGACACGGGCTGGTATGCGAGCGTCGAGGTTGTGCAGGGCTCGCACCATCCGAAAGTCTTGATTTTCGGCATGAGGCTCGTCTGGTCGAGTGCGCAGTTGCCGAGCTTCTGGTCGCCCTTGTCGTAGAACAGCACGATGTACTCGCTGAACAGGAGATTGTATACTGGCTGGAAGTACTCGTTCCAAACGTAGTAGTTGGTGCCGTCATCCTCCCGTGATGGGTTGAATATGTACCCGTTGTTAAGCCCGCGCAGGGCGCATGTCGTACCCATGTTGCTGGCTACCATCGTCTCGCTGAAGCGGTTCACTTTGGTCATCGCCTGCTGGATTTCGTTGTTCATGATTACGCCGCTGTAAAGGGTGCCCTCGGTCGGATGAACATCCTTCTCCATGTTGATGACCCACGGAAGGCCGGCGAAGAAGAAGTCATAGAAATACGAGCATGCCTTCGTGGGCGCGTCCTCATAAAGCGTGCATGCCGTTGCCCCGCAGTCGTCTTCGGTGCTTATCGCTTTCATGCCCTGATAGCGCAGCTTGAAGTATCCCAGGAACGTATTCTTGAGCGTTCCCCAGTCCTTGGGGTTTGCGGGGACCTGGACATATTCATAGTCCTCCCCTTCGACCATGCCGCAATTCTTCACGACGAGCAAATCGTCCGCCTGCCCGTTGCTGACAAGCGCGTATCCGATGACTGGTTTTCCGTCATATTCCGTCTGCGGGTCGGTCTTTCCGAAAAATACCACGCCTCCTGCCGGCGGGCCCTTGTTCGATTGGCTGAACGCCGAATGCCAGGTGGCATCGGTAGAATTGTACCATGTCATGTACGAGCCTGTCGTGTTTGTTATCTTGCCGACGCTCTCCATCAGCTGGGCGTATTTCATGAAGCTGCTGTCCATGACGCCCGTGCATTGCTTGTCTGCCCAGTTTCCGCCGTATCCCCACCCGCCGTTGTATTCCCAGTCCACGAAGCGCTCCAGCTGCTTCTCGTCGAATATGCCGCAGGCCGTCCTGTTGATGTTATAGGCGCGCAGGGCCCCGTCGCCTTCCACATGCGCGAGCCTCGCGTCCACCTGTGCAAACGTCCTTATGGGTTGCGTATTCGGGCCGGTTATCTGGACGTCCGTAGTAGGATAGCATACTATGCGGGTTTTCCTGTTCTCATCGGTGTAGCTTTCGCAGTCGGTGACGATTTCCTGGCTGATTCCGCTGGCGTCCGGAGGCGTCAGCATGACGACGCGGTTGTATGTCGTGGTGGTGCAGATCGCTGAATAGCAGTCTGTGCTGGCTATGTCGCACTCAAAAGGCGCCCTTGTCGTGTTGGTTAGGGCCCCGCTTTCACCATAAATCGTCTCTGCATGCGCAATCGAGAGCCATTTCTTGTAATAATCGTTGTCGATTTTCTTGTATACGCTGCTTGTGGTGAAGAATGCCGCGCCGGATGAATATCCCCAAAAACCCCCATTCTCGATGCCATCATAATCGAGCCTGCCCCAGTGCGCGAACTGGTAGCTGCTCTTGTCCGGGGTGACCGTCGAATATGAGAATGTCGACGAGCTGTAGGTAGAGGCGAGCGTGCCGGTCGTAGGCGAAGCCCTCAGGCTCTCGTCCCTGCTGAACGGGGGGAGCGTCCCTTCGCTGTCGACCATGCAGTTGGTGGTGATGCCATCGACCGGGTCCCAGGCCACCTTCGTCGTCGGGTTAAGGTAGTTCATGTACCTGTCCACCCGCAGCTGGCCCTCCCTCGGGGGATTCATGCTGCAGAACTTATCGGACATCGGGAACATGTAGCGGTACTGCTCGTATTCGTCGAACGAGCTGCCCACGCCCACACGGAACACATTCAGCGAGGATTTCGAGCTTTTCATGATTTTCTTGAGGTTGCCGTCCATGGGCAGGAACCGGCATTGCGCGTGATAGAACTGCATCGCCGCCTCCTCCTCCGTGTCGGCTGGGATGTCCGTTTTCACCTCCTCGCCATCGCTTGAGAG
>JAGVPF010000055.1 GCA_020052325.1 archaeon | reverse complement strand
CAGTAATCACCCCGCCCCTCAACTCGTTCTTCGGGACGGTCCCCATCGGCATCGGAGAACTCGAGGAGATAGCGGCCGGGCTTATCGGATACCTCATCCTGCTCGCAATCGCGCTGAAGCTGGAGCCCATCATCATCGGCGCGCGAAAATCCCCGGTCTGAGGTTTTATCGTCCCGAGCCCCCGCAAGCTGATTTTTTAAACCTGCCCGGCTTGTCAATATCAGGAATCGCGAGTCAGGCTGGTAAATATGGTTAAACGCTCTTCCAAGGGACACGGCTTCGTTGTGGAGAGGGCGCCAAGCGGCGTTCCGGGCCTCGACGAGATGATAAGCGGCGGATTAGTCAGGAACAGCACTACCCTCGTGCGCGGGGGAACCGGCTCGGGAAAAACGCTGTTCTGCCTCCAGTACCTCTACGAGGGCATCATGAAGTACGACGAGCCTGGCATCTACCTGAGCTTCGCAGAATCCGAAAGCATGGTCTACCAGCACGGAAAGCTGTTCTCATGGGATCTCGAGGCGCTTGCCGCAAGGAACAAGTTCGCGGTCATCAGGTACCAGCCTCACGAGATCGTTAAAATCATAGACGAAGGGGGCGGCGTGATACGCGACACGTTCGAGGCGCTGGGCGCAAAAAGGCTCGCCATCGATTCCCTGACGGCCTATGAGATGCTTTTCGAGAACCAGTACCGCGCAAACGAATCCGTCCTCTCCCTGCTTGAAATCCTCCGCAAATGGAACACCACCTCGCTTGTGACATCCGAGAGCCCGACCTCCCCGCTTAAGGACGGGCGGGGCAGGCTGGGCTTCCTGACAGACGGCATCATGCACCTGTATTTCACCCGCAAGGGCATTCATCGGCAGAGGGCGTTTGAAGTCATCAAGATGAGGGACACGGCCCATAGCGACGAAATCCGCATGCTCCATCTTGACCAGAAGGGCATCCGCATCGACAAGAGGTGCGTCAGCATTGGATAAGCGGATAACCGGCCAGGCGAGCATCGAATACCTGCTCACCCTGGCTGCAGCCCTGGTGATAATAACCGCGATAATCCTGATTGCCCAGGGGCAGATAGACACCATCCAGAGGCAGAAGGAAACATCCGATGTGCGTAATTCGCTCTATGATTTAAGCTCCGCGGCAAAAGAGGTCTATGCACAGGGGGAAGGCTCAAGGAAGCTCGTTTTCGTGCAGCTGCCAAGCGGCTACGACGCATCGAACTCATCGGTAGCGAACAAATCAATCAGGATAAGGGCCTACGGGACCGACTACATCACCCTGGAGAATTTCAACGTGCGGGGCTACCTCCCGGAAGAGCCGGGAAGGCATTGGGTCTGGGTCACATCGGAAGGCAACCGCGTCCGCATCGGCCCGGCCATGATGGAGCTCAGCAAGAACAGGATATACCTGGTCATGGAAAAGAACAGCAGCGTCGGAACCTCGTTCAATGTAGGAAACATCTGGAAGCGGGACATCCGCGTGGACGCAACCGTCCACTGGCCGCACACGGGCGTTTCAATGGACGGCGTGCCCGCTTCGTTCAACCTGACCCCCAACGCCACATGGGGCATAAACCCCCAGTTCGCATCGAGCGCCGATTCCGGCGGCTTCTACCTTGGCGATATCACCCTCTATGCCAGCGACGGCGCGGGGGCGTCCGAATCCGCAATAATACCGGTCACGATATACGTCCTTGGATTTGTCCCGGAGACCGACCTGAACGGGCCGGTAATCACGGGGATGTACCACGTGCCCAACCCGGCCATCAAGAGCCAGCCGCTGAACATCGTGGCGACCGCAAGCGACGAATATACCGGAAACAGCACGATAATGGGCTGCGAAATCCGGGCGGATGGGGGCGCCTGGCAGGCGATGTTCCCCCAGGACGGCGCGTTCGATCATCCCAACGAAACGGTCCAGTACAATTTCTCCGGCTTTGCTCTGGGTGCGCACAGCATGCAGGCGCACTGCACCGACGAATGGGACAACACCGGCCCAAACGCATATTACTTCTTCAACGTCAGCGAGGCCGACCAGCTCGGTCCGATTGTGATGCAGATGAACCACACCTCGTATCCCACTACGCTTTCGAACATCACCGTGGGCGGGATTGCCACGGATGAATACACGGGCGGAAGCAACATGTCCGGCTGCAAGGTGAAAATCGACTCGGGCTCCTGGCACACCGCGGCAGCGGAAGACGGCTCGTGGAATTCCCCGACCGAGAATTTCACCTACAACGTGGGCAACCTCAATGTCGGCTTCCACCAGGTGTTCTACCAGTGCAACGATTCGGTAGGGAACGACGGCGGCATATACAACGACAGCTTCGGCGTCGTGGATGTGGACCTCATGCTCGTGCTCGACCGCTCCGGCTCCATGAACTGGACGGTGACGAACTCATCCAACGGCACCGCGGTCAATACGCCGAACACGGGATGGACGCGTGTCAAGAACATGACCGTGTATGAATCCAACGGCGACCTTGCAAACCTGTCCGTCGAAATGTATGCGAGCGCGAGCGGCTGCATCGCCTCATACGAGGCGAGGATAGACGGCAATGTCGTCGCCAGCGGAAATACGACCTCCAACTCCTACACCTATCTCAACAGCGCAATCAATGTTTCGGGCTACGAAGTCCCCTACCAGGTCGCCCTCTACATGAAGCGCACGCACAACACTTCGTGCACCGCCTACAACCGCTTCCTCGGCCTTACGCAGCAGCCCAAGAAGATGTACGTCGCGAAGGAGGCCGCAAAGACGTTCCTGGACATTTCCGGCAGCGCCACCTACGCCGGCCTCGTGTCCTACAGCACGAGCGCCACGACCGACAGGCAGCTGCTGATTATGAACCCGGCCAACCAGCTCGCCCTGAAAAACGCGATTGACGCGATGATTCCCAACGGCAGTACCTGCATCGAATGCGGGCTGACGAACGCGGCTAACGAGCTCATGTCTGTCCGGGGGAGGCCGACATCAACGCGCGTCATAGTTCTTCTGACCGACGGGATGGGAAACGTCGGCAGCTCCCTCAACGGGGCGGTCTATTGCAGGGATCGGAACATCACGGTATACACGATAGGCTTCGGCGGCGATGTGGATGACACCGAGCTCACCAACATCGCCCTCCTCACCCACGGGGACTACTACTTCGCCCCGAATGCCGAAACCCTCAACGACATCTTCATGAACATCGGCAAGTGAGTGGAACGCATATAAATGAAGGGGGAAATATCAAATCGCCGGTGTGTTCCTGCCCCGATGATGGCGGGATATGCGGGGAATGAATCGGGGGTTTGATCGCAGTGAGGGCCCAGACATCGTTTGAGTTCATGGTAGTGCTCGCTGCATTGCTGATGCTTTTCATGATTGTGTTTTCCATCTCGATGGGCGGGAGCGCCAACCTGATCCAGGCGCGGGAAAGCGTATCCGCGCAAAGAAACGCATACGCCGCGGCCGCCGCAATCAACTTAGTCTACCTGGCCGGCGACGGGGCGCGATACAACCTGACGCTCGGAACCGTCCTCGATGACGAGAATATCACGATGAGCGAATATTCCGTGACATCCATGAGGGATGCCGTTTCCGCGAGCGCGCCCCTCCTTGATGGCAAGATGAACGCGAGCGCGCTATCAAGGGGCGATTTCCTGATATCGAACGAAGGGGGTGAAATCCATATCTCCGGCCGCTGAACCCAGAACCGGGCCCCGTCGTCCATGCATGCGCGGCCAGACCTGGACAGTGGATTTCATCATGGGCACGGTAGTGCTTCTCTTCATAATGATAAATTTCATCCTCCTTTGGGACAGCCTCGCGCTCAGGTGGAACCTGATTGGAAAGCACATCGGCATGGAGGCGAGCGCTTTCTTCGCCTCCGAATCGCTGCTTGCGACAAGCGGGGAGCCGGAGGGCTGGGAGATGCTTCCGGGCTTTGACGGCAACGTGAGCGCGCTGGGCCTGGTCAACGGGCGCAACGAGCTGAACCGGATGAAGCTTGAAAGGCTTGTAGCGGAGAATGCGAGCAATTACCCTGCGATAAAGGACCGGCTCGGGCTGCAGCGGTACGAGTTCGGGATGCAGGTGCTGGACCTTGAAAGGAACGACGTGTACTACGAGTTCGGGAGGTTCTCAGGAGGGGGGCTGAACAACTCGCTGAATTTCGACCGCTTTGCAATTTTGGACAATGACCCGGTAATCGTGCACATGGAGGTCTGGGGGAAATGAAGGGGTTCGCCATAACGCTCGATGCGCTCATCGCATTGTCGCTCTTCATGATGGTCATGATACTCATCGCCGGCCAGACATACCAGCCCCGCTCTCCGGGAAGCATTTACCTCAAGCAGCTCACCCTGGATACGATGACGGTTCTGGAGAAGACGGGCCGGGTGGATGCGGCGCTTTTTGGCAACGCTAGCCAGATGCAGGAGGTTATCGAGGCCACGCCCACCCTGGCATGCATCCACCTGTCGATAACCAACAGCAGCGACAGCATCGTCGTATCCGCCGCCAGGAACGACTGCAACGACAGTACGAATCTGGACATGCAGGTGGCGACGAAACCTATCCTTCACCAGGGCAGGCACTATATGCTCAGGGCGGAATCCTGGTTCAGGAAGGAGCCTGATTGAATGGTGGCGACAATGGCCGGGGCGGGATGCTGATGCGCGGATTTGTGATAACGATACTGTCCCTGGGCTTCATGGTCATGCTCGTGATGCTCGCCATGTCGCTCCGCAATGCATACATGGCTACGGAGCGGGCACTGCTTGAACCCCTCCCGCTGCTGTATTCAGCATTCCTCCTGGATGACCTGGCATTCGAGTTCAATGCCCTGGTCGGGCCGGAAATATCCTTCAACCAGACGAATGCGAGCACGGTGATTTCGATAACCGACACGCTCCATCCGTACAACCACAGCGCGGACATCCTTGCCTACGAGTCATTCATAGAAGAGGAGGTGGCGGAGCGGACCGCAAGCGCCATCAGCGCGAACTTCTCGAACATGACGGGCGGCGTGATGAAGGTATTCATCAACGGGGATTACGAGTATGTGAACGACGAAGGCGGCGGAAGGGTGCGTTTCGCCCGCGATGGGGGCAGCGGCGCCAGGTCCTACGAAATTAACGTCACGGTATACAGCGTCCGCGAGAATGTGACGCATATGCAGTTCAATGAAAGCGGGACATTGAACGTCACAATCAGCTATACGGATTTGAACGGGACGGAGACTGAGCGGGGAAGCGTGTTTCCGGACCAGGACAATTATTTCGCGGTCAGTTATCCGAATGGCACGAGCCTGGCAATCGTTACGGGGCTCTATGGCGGGGACCCGGGTTCGCTGATCATCAGCGCGTCTGGCACCTGGGCCGAAGTGTCGTTCACTGCAACCCTCCCCCCACTGAACGCGACCAGGAAGCTCGGCTACGAATACGATGCGACTATAGACTATTCACAGGGTCCCGTATCCGTGTCAAGGAGGATTGGAAAATGACGCTCAGGGGGCCGGGTTTCATGCATGGCGGGCGGGCATCGGGCAGGCGTGGGGCGCTCATGAAAGCTTATATAATTATACCCGGAGATGGAACGATATGCTGACCACGAAAATCGACGACATGGTCGGGCTCCTAAGAAAGAACCGGACGATGAGGCTCAATGCGCTTGCCGCCAAGCTTTCAATAAAAGAGGAGTTGGTGGAGAAATTCGCGCTCTGCATGGAAAAGGCCGGTCTCGCCTATCTCCATTACCCGATAACAATGGTGGAGAACCCCACCGTAACGCTCGTTTCACGCCCCCAGGCCCAAAAAGCCGAAACCAAGGAGGGCAAAATCCTCCGCGAATACGACATAATCAAGGACGACCGGCCCGCAGGCCATGTGAAAATCATCCATTCACCCCAGGAACGCCGTCCGCTCTATCTGATAAGCCTTCCGGAAGCGAGCCAGGAAACGCGGGCCTACCTTGAAGACGTGAAGGTCGAGGTCTCGAAGAACCTCCAGATTTGGGCAGACGAGCGCAATCCCGAAGAGAACAAGCGTCTTTTCGATGCCAGGGGGGCGTTCATAAGCAATATCATACAGGGCGACCTTTCGGTGCCCAAAGAGGTCGAGGTGCAGCTGTCCCAGATAGTGCTTAACGAGATGTACGGGCTTGGCGAGCTCGAAGCCCTCCTCGAAGACACCTGGCTCGAGGAGATCGTTGTCAACGCAGCAAGCCAGCCGGTTTCGGTCTATCACAAGGAATACGGATGGCTCCGGACCAACCTCTTCATGAAAAACGAGTCGGAAACCGAGAACTACTCGCAACAGATAGCCCGGAAGGTCGGGCGGCAGATAAGCACCCTCAACCCGATCCTGGACGCGCACCTGGGGACCGGAGAGAGGGTGAACGCGACGCTGAACCCGATTTCAGCCTACGGGAACACGATAACGATGCGCCTTTTTGCGAAAAACCCGTGGACGATAGTCAGCTTCATCCGGCCCGAGAACCGCGCGATGTCCGCAGAAATGGCCGCGCTCCTCTGGCAGGCCATGCATTACGAGCTGAACATACTCGTCGCGGGCGGAACGGCAAGCGGCAAGACGAGCGCGCTGAACTCGCTCCTTGCGCTCATCCAGCCCTTCCAGCGGATTGTCACGATAGAGGACACCCGCGAGCTCTACCTCCCCTCATACCAGTGGAACTGGGTGCCGCTTGTCACGAGGATGCCGAACCCCGAGGGCATGGGCGAAGTGACCATGCTTGACCTGATGGTGAATTCCTTGCGCATGCGGCCCGACCGCATTGTCCTTGGCGAAGTGCGCCGCAAGCGCGAGGCCGAGGTGTTCTTCGAGGCGATGCATACGGGCCACAGCGTCTACTCGACAGTTCACGCGGACACGGGCCAGCAGGTGCTGAAAAGGCTGATTGAGGCGCCTATCGAGATTCCCGAATCGCAGGTCGAAGACGTCCACCTCCTTCTCGTGCAGTACCGCGACCGGAGGAAGAACATACGCAGGACAAACGAGATTTCCGAGGTGCTCTGTGGCGTGTCAGGGCCTGAGCTAAACCGGGTCTTCACCTGGAAGCCGCGCACCGACGCATTCGAAAGCGCGCGGTCCCCGCACCGGTATCTCGAGGAGCTGAACCTCCGGACCGGCATGACGGAATCCGAAGTCCTAAGCGACCAGAAGGACAAGACGGCAATCCTCAAATGGATGGTGAAGAACGGGCTCGAGAGCGTCGACCAGGTCGGGCGCGTCATGAAAGCGTACTATTCCGACATCCCGGGCCTTGTGTCAGCCGCCGAGAAAGGGACGTCCCCGCAGAAGGTGCTTTGAGAATGGCAGCAGAACGCATGCCGATAATGCTCCTTAGCGATAAATTCACCAAGCAGGCGGGCAGGCGATTCCGCATCGGAACGCTCCTCCTGCCGCTCTTCCCGTCGCTGAAGCTTACCCTCCAGAAAACGAGGATGGACATCGATGCGGCATCGTATGTGTCCGCGTCCGTCCTTTCGTCCCTCATATACGGCCTGTTTTTCTTCCTCATTGCCATGCTGGCATTCACAATCAAGCCGCCCGTATCCGGCGACCCGGTCCAAGTTGCAATCCTGGTCGGGCTTCTCTTCTCCGCGCTGTTCTTCATGCTCCACATCTACTATCCGACAATCATCATGAAGAAGATTGCCGCAAAGGAGAACAAGGACCTGCTTT
>JAGVPF010000127.1 GCA_020052325.1 archaeon | reverse complement strand
GGAAGAGGAGAAGCTTATCGGAGTGACCGAGAACATCATCGTAGGCCAGACCGTCCCGGTCGGAACCGGAAAAATCAAGCTTGTGATGAAGGTACCGAAAAAGAAATGATGCGAAAGCGGGTGAGATGAATGGCAGAGGAAAAAGACACTACTGAAGATATCGAAAACGCCAAGCAGGCGGAAGACGAAGAGGACGCTCCGGAAGCAGAAGGCGCGGAAGAAGGAGCGGAAGGCGAAACCCAAGAAGAGGCAGAAGCGCAGCCGAAGGAGAAGAAAAAGAAGAAGGTCGTCCGCCGCAGGAAGACCAAGCGGGAGAGGGAGAACGCCCTCACCGCGGCTGTCCGGCTCGCGGTCGAAAGCGGGAAGGTCGAATTCGGGGCAAGGACAGCAGTCGCTTCGGGCATTGAAGGGAATGCCAAGCTTTTCGTCGTGGCAGCGAACACGCCGGCAGACATCCGGGCGAAAGTCGAGGGCTACGCGAAGAAGTCCAAGATTCCGGTCATCGAGTACGACGGCTCGACGATGGAGCTCGGCTCCGTATGCGGGAAGCCGTTCTCGGTCTCCGTGGTCTCGGTCTACGAGGAAGGGACATCGAACATCCTGGAGCTCGCGAAGAAGAAGTAATTTCTTTCATTTTTTTCCATTTTCCAAATGACGCAGAAAACAGGATGACCGAAGAACACAGGATGACGTTTGATGAAACTTTTACAGGAGTATGTACGGAGGAAAGTTTCAAATGGTTGAATTGAACGGCGACGACCTAAGCATGTTCTCCAATTTCGAGAGGGTCACCCACGTGATGCCCTCGGATTACCTCGTCACGGAGACGTCGCTGATTTTCCTTGTCAGCCCGGATTCGCTCGGGAGGGCCATCGGCAAGCACGCTTCCAACATAGAAAAGCTGAAACTCGTCTTCAGGAAGCGCGTGATAATAGTGGCCGACAGCAAAGACCTCGAGGTATTCGTGCGCAATTTCTTCGGCAACATCGCCATCCACGGCATCGAAATCCGCGATGTGATGGGCGAGCAGGCGCTTATGCTCACGATTGACGAGAAGGACCGCGGAATCGCGATAGGCCGCGACGGCGAGCGCATCAAGGCGGCAAAGGCGTTCCTGAAGAAGAAGTTCAACGCGACGGTGCACCTGCGGACAAGAAGGGCGGCATTCTAATCCTTGGTTTTCCATCTCTTTTTTAATCTCATTTAAGCCCAATCACATCGATGCATGCGCAATGGCCCCCAGAGCCTTAGAGCGGTGACGGTAGGGTTGAACACGCATGCATCATCTATTTCCATTCACTCCCTATCAAACCAGGACAGGCTAACTTCGGTGACCGTAATCTCCTTCTTGCGGATGACATGGTCGGTGTCGGTGCCCTCTTCGACATCCTTCTCAAGGCCGCTTATCCAGTAATACGGGGCGCCGCTTGGGTCGAGCCTTTTTGTGACCATCGTGGTATACCTCTCGCGCTGGAGCCGGTTGGTGTTGACTATCGTCGCGCCTTTGGGGTCCTCGGGCATGTTCACCGAGAAATAGTTCTCCTTGTTGAGTTTCGGGAGCAGGGCGCGGATGATTTCCGTGGCCCTTGCCATGATTGCCTCGCGGTCACCCCACGCCTCCCTGTCATGGAAGTCATGCCCCCTTTTGCGGATTGAGAATGCTATTGCGGGAACGCCTTCAAGGACCGCCTGCCAGCAGGCGCCGAGGGTGCCTGAGCCGAGTATGGAGCCCACGCCGGTGTTGTCCCCCCAGTTGATGCCGGAAAGCACGAGGTCGGGCTTTTGGTACTCGCCCGAGTGCAAATAGAAAATCACGCAATCGGAGGGCGTGCCGTTAAGCATATCCACCTCGCGGCCGTGGCTGTGTTTCCGTATCGGCTTATGCAGCGTGAGCGCGCCCGAAACTGCGCTCCTCTGCTTGTTCGGGATCACCGCATGCACGTTGCCGAATCCCTTCGCCACGTCCAGAAGCATCCGAAGGCCCTCGGTGTCCCCATCATCATTGGTGATTAGGATGTTCAGCCGCCTTATGCGGAGCTTATCCGAGACCTTTTCCTCTTTCGATGGCATCTGCGCTGGTGCGTTCATAGCCTGCGCCCCCTTTACGGAAGAAGCCTCGTCCTGTCCCTTGGGAAGAGCATGCACTCGCGGATGTTTTCCTGGCTGCACATCTTCATCACAAGCCTCTCAAGGCCTATCGACCAGCCCGCGTGCGGGGGCGCGCCCACCTTGAACGCGTTGATGTAGAACTCGAAAGTGTTCGGGTCCAGCCCGCGCTTCTTCAATTGCTCCTCAAGGACCGCAGGGAGATGGATGCGCTTTGCCCCGCTCGAAATCTCGAGCCCGCGGTACATCAGGTCGAACGCGTGGCACAAATCCGGATTGTCGTCCTTTGGCATCGAGTAGAACGCCCTGACAGATGTTGGCCAGTCATAGATGAAATACAGTTCGTCCCCGAGAATCTCGTGGAGCTTCTTCTCGGCCTCCTTCGTGAAGTCCCAGCCGTGCTTCATCTCGAAATTGCTGGAATTCAGCTTGTCCACGAGTTCCGTGTACGAATACCTTGGCACCTTCTCCGGAACTTTCAACTCGCCCCATTTCATCGCCTCAATCTCGGGCCCCGCCTGCTCCTTCACGCTCTTCAAAATGGCGAGCGTCACCTGCTCGAGGACGTCCATCGCGTCATTGTGGTCGGCAAAGCCCATCTCGATATCCATCTGCGTGATTTCGTTGAGGTGTGTCGTGGTATTGTGCTTTTCTGCCCGGAAGACCGGGACGCACATCATGACCCGGTCGAATCCGCCAATCACGGCCAGCTGCTTGTAGAGCTGCGGGGACTGGACGAGGTAGGCCTTGTTCTCGAAATACTGGAGCTCGAACACGTCGGCTCCGCCTTCGGTCGCAGCGCCGGTTATGGCCGAGGTGTGGATTTCCAGGAACCCGAGCTCCCGGAGCTTATCCCGGAACGCGTGGGCGGCAATGGATTTCACGCGGAAAATCAGCGAAGTTTCCTTGCGGCGGAGGTCAATGAACCGGTTGTCCAGGCGGGTGTCCATCTCGGAAGGGACGACCCCTGTCGGGTCGACCGGAAGCTTCTTCTCGACTTTGTTTAAGAGCGAGAACGAGGAGGGGATGAGCTCCACCCCGTTCGGGGCGATTTTGTTCTCTTTGAGCGCCCCTTCGAAAGAGACGACGTCCTCCTTGTTGAGTTTCACCGAATCGAGGAGCGCATCATCGACAACCCCCTTCTTCATGGTGACCTGCATGATGCCGGTGATGTCGCGCACCTGTATGAACTTGAGCTTCCCAAGGTCCCTAAAATCATGGACCCATCCGGCT
>JAGVPF010000176.1 GCA_020052325.1 archaeon | reverse complement strand
TATGCCGACCAAGGCAGCTTCGGGGGCTGTGAAGAGGACGTCGAGGATTATTATCGCGGTGATGGTGAAGGGATGATAATGGCTGATTGTCTTGTTAAATTGCCTCAGTATTCCTAGGAGCGGATTCGGGCGTTCGGCGATTTCAGACACAGGCATGGATTGTCAATGCATGCAAACTATTAATGGATTATCCCGGTCGCAAGACGGAACGAACGCGGGAAATGGGATGCTCCTTGAAAGAAAGACGACGAAGGGGACACTGCTGGACTATTGATGGGATATTACACCCAGATTAGCGGGGCGGCCCTTATTTGAAAGAGGCCTACTTTTCGTGCTCTGATGCGGGCACTATTGCAGAAATTTCGGATTTGTTCAGGATTAGCGACGGGCAGGCCTGGATGAGCAAATCGCAGGAGCCGTCAGCAGCATCGCCGCTGGCTTTCAATTCCCGAATCACCTTCCCATATCCGCCTGGATCCGGATGAGTCGCGGAATATTTTACATCGGTGAGTTTCACGAAGTTAGTTCCGGCTTTAGCCAGGGTTCCGAGTACTGAGCCCATGCCATCCCAAAGAAGAAACACTTCTTTCCCAACGAGCTCCTGGAACATTTCGGCCTCCTGCCGGTTTGCAATGCGGATAACCTGCCTCTGGGCCTGCAGAATGTCGGTTGCCGGCTCCTTGCCGCTGAATCCATCCCTCTGAGTCTCTTTCGGTAATCCTTTGGCACGAGTTCTAGGTTCCATGAATATCAATCCAGTTTATTATAATAAATCCCACATATTAAAAGGATTACGGAAACGATTGGATGCGAGCCGCCTATTGACCTGCCCGCTTCCTTTCCCTTTTTTCCAGCTCGGATTCCTGCTTTCGCCTTTGGAATTCCTGCATCAGGAAGTATAGGATTGCGATGGCTATGAGAATCATCCCGAACATGAAGAAAACCCTGTTTCTTTCGTTTGCAGCTTCAATCCGGGCATTTTCCTCGGCTTCGAGCGTTTCGGGCGATATCGCGCATTCGCCGGTGGAACTATTGGAATAATTCGTCTTGCACTCCAAGGGCGAGCAGGTGGGCTCTTCTCCCAGCTCAAGGGCATTTCTCGGCACGCACAGGTTGTTGGCCGGGCATTGGATTTCGTCTTCAGGGCATCCGCAGTCCAGGCCATAGCAGGCCAGCTCGTCATTGCAGCGGTTCTCGACGCAATACCTCCCGCCGCATTCGGCATGCGTCGAGCATGCGGCGCCATCATCAAGGCAGGGCTTGCCCAGGCAGGTTTTGCATTTTTCGTTGATTATAGTAACCGTCTCGTACTTCTGATAGGTTTCGTTGTTGTCCTGGAATGCGTACTTCATGGTTTCATTGTAGAAGGCGAAGCGGGCCCAGATTGTCTTGTTGGGGCCGATTTGGATTGTCTGGAAGCTCTTTTCCGGGATTGTCATGTTTATGTCCATGGTCAGCCTTTGCCGGGGGCCGGCGAACACGGCATAGCCGTAATCGAAGGTGAGATGTATCGAAACCGGCACGTCGAAGCTGTTGTATACCTCAAAGCTCCCGTAGGTGTCCGCGGTCGTGATGTTTCTGATTTCCAGGGAATCGGTGATGAAATTGTCAGTGCCCCTCTCGTACAGCTTCTGCACGTCCTTGAAGGTGGTGGTGTTCACCGTATACTGGCATGGCGATGCGTGGATGGGCTGGGCCAGCAGAAGCAGGATGACGACGGATAGCGAAAAAAACTTCACGGATTAACGAATAACCTAAAAAATAAAAATGCAGGGGGTTCCAAGTCCGCTTATTGAAAACAGGTTGCTGGGATGCGGCTAGTCATAATTGAAGGGATAACGAAGAAGACCCTGCTGAAGCATCAACCGCTTTCATGGTGCTTCCGGCTTCGGGTTTTTCAGGCTTTTTTCCACCGTCAATCTTGAAAAGCACGGATTCGTGGGGGTTAAACGCAAGTGATTGGACTACGATAGAGTGGAATCAGCAGATTTGCAGATTCTTTGGTCTTGGCGGTCTTGAATTGCACCAGATACTCGTCTGCCGGAGCTTCCCGGACTTCGCACAGCAACTGCCGTATCTCGTCTTTGCTCACAACCCGGTTGAACAGCCTGGAGATTTCCACGCTGGCGTCAATTATCTCTATTCCAACCAGCTTCCAATCATTAGTAATATCCACAAGGATGCATTCTGACAATTCAATGGTGGCGTCGGATTTATGAGTGCCGGCCAGTATGCTTATTGCATCGGCATCGGCGTCGTACGCATATCGTATTTTCATATAATCAATCTCTCTTCCGATATTTATATATCTTCTTTTGAAGCGTTTTGCTGGTCCGGTACACGGTTATCAGGCTGATTTTACAGAGAATTCAATAGTGCGGTTTTGGTTTGGTTGGGGGCGGGCGGGAGTAACGGGATGAGCGTCATACTCCGAATCCGCCCGAGTTCACCCAGTCCGCGCTGATTACTCCGGCATCTTCTTGTCAACCGTAAGTCGTCTCGTCTCTCCTGCTAATTTTGTAGATGAGCACGACATCCTCTTTTTCCATGAAATGGTATTGGACGCGGTACGGACCGATTCGGAGCCGGTAGCATTTTTCCTGGCCCTTAAGCTGGATTGCACCCCGCGGCATCAAATCGGTTTCCAGCTCTTTTAATCTCTCCTTGATGGCGTTTTTGTAATCATCCGGAAGCTCCCGGAGGAACTTGACTGCCTGGGACGCCACCTGGATTTCGCGCATCAGACTTCCCCTAGCCGGACGGTCTTCTTCTCCCTGAACTCCTTGAGCGCCTGATGCAAGTCCGCGATATCGGCTTTTGTCATATCTGCGCGTTCACCCTCAAGGTGGTGGTGCTTGTAATCCAGGATGGCCATCCTGATGGCTTCTGTCTTGGTGGCTGCGTATCCCTTCATAATCATCTCCTCGACTACGTTCTCTGCCATTCCTGAAAGCTTGAGATTAATATTCATACAATCACTATACATATATTGTACAAAATATGTATAAAAAGCTTGCCATTTCCCTGCGGCCAGGGTATCTAAATGCCGAACCCGTTCGTATCGAGCCATTCCGCGCTGATTAATGCCCACCAGTCCATGGCGAGACCTTGCGTGAGATAATAGTAGGGGAGATAGCCGTAGCCTTTGTCTCCCCATTCTTCGCCCCAGGAGTTCCGGATGATGAAGGCGCCGGTGCTATTGTTGATTTTCATATTATCGTCGTAGCCTACTGCGGCTACCGCATGGCCTCCGAGAACGGAATCGGTCCGCTCTGGAAACGGGATTTTACCGTTTTCTGCTTCGTTTATCGAGCTGTAGACCGTGAATCCGAACATCGCGGGGATTTGCTGGCTTATGGTTTGCTTAATCGAGTCGAGCGTCTCTTTTTCTGTTTTCCCCTGCTCGTCGAGGCGGAAGTATTTCAGCGCCTTGTAGTTCTGGGCGAAGGAATAGCAGAAGGCGGGCGGCTCTGAATCGAACCTTTCGACGTCGTATGAGAGGTATTTCTCAGGCGGGGTCCCGAACAGCGCGAGCGCGCCCATGGTTGAGCGGATGTATGCGCCCGAGTCGCCCTTCATCTTCATGAGGTTCCGCGTCGCCTTGTAGATGAAGATGCGCGACACGGGCGAGAACGTCCC
>JAGVPF010000064.1 GCA_020052325.1 archaeon | reverse complement strand
GATCTCATCGTGAACGGCCGCTTCTCGAAGACGCCGTTCTTCAGGGATGAGCTGAAGGGGAAGATACATGCGTATGCCAATATGCAGTTCGTCGAGGGCCACATGTCGGACAACGACCTCACCCTCGGCCAGCCTATCGCCTATGAGAAGGGCGAGATAATGCTCGTCGTGGATGCGAGCAACCAGAAGCTGAGGATTGCCGGGCCGTTCCAGAGCAAATGGTAGCCGTCTTCAGATATACATAGCAGCCTGCCGGCCTAGTCTTGTGCGCTTCTAGTGGACGGCTTCTGGATACGTGCTCCGCATGCATCGGCAGACGGCCGAGCGGCGATTATCAGCAGTATTAAAAACTCCGCCGTGCGTTATAAGATTCTGATTCTTTATGGAAAGGGAAAGGCAGAGACTCAGGGCTACCTTGGTGCTAAAGGACGGGACAACCCTCCAGGGCATCGGCTTCGGGGCGAAAACCGAGATGGTCGGGGAGCTTGTCTTCAACACGTCCATGACGGGGTACCAGGAAGCGCTGACCGACCCTAGCTACGGAGGCCAGATTCTTCTGATGACATACCCCCTAGTCGGCAACTACGGGACCAACGCTGCCGACAAGGAGAGCGACCACGTCCAGCCTTCGGGTTTCGTTATACGTGAACTCAGCCCGGATGCCGAGCACCGGCAGTCCGAAGGCGGCATCCATTCCTTCCTCAAAGACAACGGCGTCCCGGGCATCTATGGCATAGACACGCGCATGGTTGTGCGCCACATCCGCGACAAGGGCGTGATGCCCGCGATACTCGCCACTTCCGATTCGGAAGCCGCCCTTGACCCAAAGAGGCTCCTCTCAAAGCTGGAATTCGACTACTCGTCGATAGATTTCGTTTCCAAGGCCAGTACGAAGAAGCCCCTGGTTTTCAACAAAGGCGGGAAGACGCGCGTCGCGCTCATTGACTATGGTGTGAAGATGGGCATCGTGCGCGAGCTGATGAAACGGAAATGCGAGGTGCACGTCCTTCCGAGCTCCACCCCCGCCTCCGATGTCCGCGCACTCGAGCCTAGCGGCATCCTGCTTTCAAACGGGCCTGGCGACCCTGCGATGCTCGCCGGCGCCCACAGGACCATCCGCGAGCTGGAAGGTGACATGCCCATATTCGGCATATGCCTGGGGCACCAGCTTCTTGCGCACGCGTTCGGCGGGGATACGTACAAGCTCAAGTTCGGCCACCGCGGCTCGAACCATGCCGTCCTTGACAACCGGAGCGGCAGGACCCTCATAACGACGCAGAATCATGGCTTTGCGGTCGGGCGCATACCTAAGGGGTTCGAGACCACGCACACCAGCGTAAACGACAAGAGCGTGGAAGGGATGGCCGATGAGAAAAGGCGCATCATCAGCGTGCAATACCACCCCGAGGCAAGCCCCGGGCCGCACGATTCACTATACCTGTTCGATGAATTCATGAAAATGATGTGATGTTATGGCAAATGGAGAAAATGCCGGCCCAAAGGGCGAGCAGGCGGACAAGAACGTGAAATGCAGTTTCTGCGGGAACGACACATACTGCGAGCAGTGCCGCGCGGACATTGCAAAAGCGGCGGATTTCGAGCACATGTGCTTTGACTGCAACCAGAAGATGGGCGGGGTCGTCCCCGAGAACGTGCGGGACAAGACGCACATCTGCATCCCGCTTGAAAAGCAGCAGGAGAACTTCGAGAGGTTCATGAACGACATGACCTCGCGGGCGTTCCTGCAGCTCTGGGATGCCGAGAAGAAGAAGCTCAAGGAAATGTCCAGGCAGGAGCTTGCGCAGGCCGCGTTCTTCGAGGGCGCGAGCTTCATGTGGCACATGGTGCAGCGAATGCAGCAGCCGCCGCAGGAGCCCCCGGCTCAGGGCGGGGAGCAGCCGGCGAAAAAATGAGGGAGTGCTTCATTTGAAAAAGCCGAAGAAAGTCCTTGTCATCGGGTCAGGCCCTATCGTGATTGGCCAGTCCGCCGAGTTCGACTACTCCGGCGTTCAGGCATGCCGGGCGCTTAAGGAGGAGGGAATCCAGGTCGTGCTGGTGAATTCGAATCCGGCCACAATCCAGACCGACAAGGACACGGCCGATTTCGTCTATATCGAGCCCCTGACATGCGGCGTCCTTGAGAAAATCATCGCCCGCGAGAAGCCCGAAGCGCTGATGGCGACGATGGGCGGGCAGACCGCCCTCAACCTCGCGATGGAGCTGCACCGAAGCGGAATCCTGAAGAAGCACGATGTGCGCTTCATCGGGACCGGGGCCGAAGCGATAGACATGGCTGAATCGCGCGAGCGTTTCAACGCATTGATGAACCGGCTTGGGATGCCGATTCTTCCTGGCAAGGTCGTGAATGACATCGCGAGCGGGGTGAAAGCCGCAAGCGCGATTGGCTACCCGATTATCGTGCGCCCTTCATTCACCCTTGGGGGCACCGGCGGCGGCACGGTATACAACGAGGCGGATTTGTGCCCGCTCCTTGAGCTTGCCCTGCGGATGAGCATGACCGGCGAGGCGCTCATCGAGAAGAGCGCGATAGGGTGGGGCGAGTTCGAGTACGAGGTCGTCCGCGATTCATTTGGCAATTCGCAGATTATCTGCAACATGGAGAACATCGACCCGATGGGCGTTCACACCGGCGAAAGCATCGTCATCGCCCCGTCGCAGACGCTAAGCGACGCCGACCACCAGATGCTGCGCGATGCCGCGCTCAAAATCGCCGAAGGCGTTGGCATAGAAGGCGGATGCAACGTGCAGTTCGCCATGAACCAGGAGACCGGGAAGTTCACGGTCATCGAGGTCAACCCCCGCCTTTCCCGCTCATCGGCCCTCGCATCCAAGGCCACCGGCTACCCAATCGCCCGCGTCGCCACGAAAATCGCCCTCGGCTACCGCCTCCACGAAATTCGGAACGCGATAACCGGGACGTCCGCCGCGTTCGAGCCCGCGCTCGATTACGTGGTAATCAAGATTCCACGCTGGCCGTTCGACAAGTTCCCCAAAACATCGCGCGAAATAGGCACGCAGATGAAGAGCACCGGCGAAGTGATGTCGATCGGGCGCACGTTCCCCGAGGCGCTGAACAAGGCGCTCCGGAGCCTCGAAGTCAAGCTGCCCAAAGAAATCAATCCGGAGGAGCACCTCTTCCCCCCGACCGACCTGCGAATCTATGCGCTCATTGAATCGTTCCGGCGCGGAAAGTCAGTCGACGAACTCCATTCAAAGACAAAGATACACCGCTGGTTCCTCCGCAGGATTTCTGACATGGTTGAGGTTGAACGGCGCATCGGAAAGGAAAAGATGGGAAAAGCGCTCATGCTTGAAGCCAAGCGGGCCGGTTTTTCGGATTCGCAAATCGCATCGCTGACCAGCTCGGACGAGCTCGCGGTCCGCACTCTCCGCAAATCCTTCGGAATCATTCCGACATACAAGATTGTCGATTCGTGCGCCGGGGAATTCGAGGCCATCACCCCCTACTACTATTCCGTATACGAGGATGAGAACGAGGCGAAGCCCCTTGTTGGCAGAAAAGTCATCGTCATAGGCTCAGGCCCGATAAGGATAGGCCAGGGCATCGAATTCGACTACTGCTGCACGCACGCGGCGTTCGCGCTGCGCGAACTCGGGTACAAGAGCATCATGGTGAACAACAACCCCGAGACCGTCAGCACGGATTTCGACACGAGCGACCGGCTGTACTTCGAGCCCCTCACATTCGAAGACGTCATGAACATCATCGACAACGAATCGCCGGAAGGCGTGATAGTCCAGCTAGGCGGCCAGACCAGCATCAATCTTGCCGAGCGGCTCGAAAAGGCGGGCGCGCGCATCCTTGGCACTCCGACCGACGGCATAGACATAGCAGAAGACCGCGAGCGTTTCCGGGAGCTTGCCAACCGGCTCGGGATTCCCCAGCCGCAGAACGACACGGCGACAAGCGAGGCAGAGGCGCTGGAGGCGGCGTCCGCAATCGGGTATCCCATCGTCGTCCGCCCGAGCTACGTGATAGCGGGCCGCGGCATGGAGATAGTGCGGAGCGATGAGGAGCTCCGGAGATACATCCACGAGGCCGTCGACTTAAGCCAGAAGCGCCCGGTGCTCATCGACAAATACATCGACAACGCGATTGAATGCGAGGTCGATGCGGTCTCGGACGGGGAGACGGTCTTCATCGGAGGGCTGATGGAGCACATCGAGCCTGCGGGCGTGCATTCAGGGGATGCGAACATCGTCCTGCCGGCGATAAGGCTCAGCGACAAGGAGAAGAAGACGCTGATAGATTACACGCAAAAAATCTCGAAAGCGCTAGGAATCATAGGCCTGGTCAACATCCAGTTCGTGGTCAAGGAGGGAACGATATTCATCCTTGAAGCAAACCCCCGGGCAAGCCGCACCGTGCCGTTTGTCAGCAAGGCGATAGGCGTGCAGCTGACCAAGCTCGCCGTCGCAGCGATGCTCGGGGAAAAGCTCCCGAAAATCAATCCGAAGCTCAACCACTACGCTGTGAAAAGCGTCGTTTTCCCGTTCCTGAAGCTCATCGGCACCGACATCAAGCTCGGCCCGGAGATGCGGAGCACCGGGGAGACGATGGGGATAGGGAAGACATTCGAAGTGGCCTACTACAAGGCCCTGCTTGCCGCGGGCATCAGGCTTGATGGCAACCTGGCGCCTAACGCGTTCATCTCTCTTCGCGACGAGGACAAGCCGCATGTCCCCGAGCTTTCGGAGAACCTGAAGAAGCTGGGATTCGGCATCTACGGCACGCTTGGGACCGTCGGCGGCGTGGAAGGGGCAATCCCGATACCGAAAATAGGGATGGGGCACCCGGATGTCGTGGAGCTGATAGAATCCGGCACCATCACGCTCGTCATCAACACGCCGACAAAAGGCGGGGGCGCGAACACGGATGGCTATAAAATAAGGCGCTCGAGCATCCGGAGCAACATCCCATGCATAACCAACATCAGCACGGCGAACGAGCTCCTGAAGGCGGTCCTCACGTTGAAGAAAAAGGAGCTGGACATCCGGCGTGCGGACGAGTACGCCCATTAAAAACATTCACATTCATATTCTCCCACATGTATAATCGCCAGAACGCGTGCCGCCAATCCGAGCCAAAGAAGTCGGGCACAGGCGCCTTCGAATTCTCAAAGCGTACTGCGCTCGCCGCATCGATAATGCTCGCAGGCGCATCCGCGTCCACACTCCAATCCTGCAGCGGAAAAGTGGCCGGGGATGAGAGGGCCAACTGGATTCCGGCATATACGTTCGATTCGTCGGGCGCCGAAGTCTCGGTCAGCACCAGGTTCGCAGGCATGGAATCCGCCGACATCTATGGCGTGACCGCCTATTACGGCCGCTTCACCGAAGTCCCGCCGCAATTTTCCGCCCGCGAGGCCCGGCTTACCCAGCTGGTGTTCCGCCAGCTCGCCGAAACCTTCGATTTCTCCTCCGCGACTGCCGCCACCATGCTGGGAAACGACGTCCTCGTCTTCATGACCGACCCCAATGCCTGGCCGAATGCCATTTTCGCAAAGGACCTGCCGGCGGTTTACGAGTTCCAAATCCTCGATTCAAGCGGGAGCACAGTTTCCGACTGCAGGAAAGGCCCGTGCATCGTCCGCGACCTTATCGCAATCAACAACAAGTATTCCTTCTTTCCGGATGCCGAAAGCATCGACGCTCTGACGCCGTCCCAGCTGATGGCCCTCAAGGGAATCTCGGACTCGGTCGGCGAGGAACTGCTCCATGATTACTGGCTGGATGCGCTCGATTCGTATGCCCGCGCGGGATTCCTTGCGGATTTCAGGGAAATATGGCGCGCCGGTTCTGCAGGCCAGGACGACGACGTCATACTCGCCGAGGCATGGAAAACGGGAGGGACGGCATATGCGTTGGCAAAGGACGGGCAAATAATGTCCTATTCGCTCAGGTCCCCGGTGCTGGAAGCAATCGCTGCCGCCTGCCCCTCATGCACGCAGGATGGCTTGGCGCAGATGGAAATCGCAGTCGCAACTTACCTCCAGCTTTTCGGCGACCAGGCGGATTCACTGGTCGGCAACTCGCCCCGCAGCTACCTGGAATACTACGCCAAGCGGGACAAGGAGGAAGGAAAGCCGATTGGCACCTATGATTACTACACGAACCTGTTCATCGAGCGCGAGTCGTTTTCGCACATGGGAAAGCCCGGCCCAGCCCATCGGACCATGCCCGCATTTTTCAGGCCCCTTTTCGAGCCCATCTGCAGGAAAGCGCACCTGGACACGATATTCAGCGACGGTTCGCAGAGCCCGGCGATTTTCGGCAATCCCTTCCTGGCCGATTTCGATTCATTCTTCGCGCTGATTCAATCCGTCATGCCATATGTCATGGAGAAGGCCAAGGGCGGCTGAATCCTATTAGAGAAATATGTGGAAAAGCAGCATCAGCGTCGGGACGATGATTGCGCCCATCAGGTTCGTCCTCTCAACCCCTAGCGCGAGCGCCAGCTTCCCGAGGCCGGTGGATATGGCAAGCACCGCGAGGCCGGGCCAGCCGTCTATGATGAGCGTGATTGCCACGATGTAGGCCGCAAGGACAATCCTTAGCGCTGAAAAATCGAGCGATGCGAGCTTTGCGGCATATAAGCGCAAGGCATAGGCAAGCCCCGCCGCAAGCGCCAAACTTGCGACGAAAAGCGCCAGCAGCATTGATAGGTTGGCGCCTATGTCCATGCTCTCAGAAAGCCATGCAGTGGCGCCTACCCTGCTCTTTCCTATCGAGGCCGAAGTCGAGAGCGAGAATACGGCCTGGCTGACCGATATCGAGCTTATCGTGGCAAGGTACGCCGGGGTATCCATCGGCATCAGCATCGTTGCGAACACAGCCATCTGCGACGGGGAGCCCACGCCGGGAACAAGGTCCGCAGCGAATCCGATGGCGACGCCGATTGCCGCAAACAGCATGATTCCCGAACAGGCTGGCAAATCCTTCTGCGTTGGTGCCGCGCCCTTCTTCCAGCCCTCCATCGCCGCCATCGCGAACATCCCTGAAAAAAGGGGGAGGAACGGGTCCGGCATCCCGCTGTTAAGGGAGAAAAATCCGAGTATGCCAGAAAGCGCGAAAACCGCTGCCGAAAGATGGGGCGCCTTCGTGCGCAGGAGCAGCACGATAGAAATCCCGAGCAGGATGAACTTCATATGCGGCCTTGCCGCCTCGTACACCGGCGGGAAGATGCTTAGCGATGGATGAAACAGCGCGCAGGAGAGCAGGGCGGACAGGGCGCAGGAAAGGAGGACGGTAGCGAGCGCCTTCACGCCCTCCCCACGTTGCACCATGCGCTGGCCCGGAAGCACGGCGACGACCGTGCCCGCTTCTGGCACGCCGAAAAAAATCGATGGTATGAACGAGGATATCATGTGTGCCGGGAAAAGCGAAATAATCATGACCCCGAGGGCCCGTTCGTCGAATCCCAGCGAGGCGAGGACGGATATTATCGTGTTGGAATGCAGGCCGGGAAGAAGGCCGCCAAGAAAACCGATGGCAAAACCCGCGATAAAGGAGATGGCATCCGAAATCCCGTCCACAAATGAGGGCGTGAGGCCATGCTATTATTCCTTGCCATGATTCCGATGTGGATTTCCACATCCGCAGGCATGCCTTCGGAAACCCGTCTGCCTAGCCTATCGCCACGTTCTTTACCCGGATGTGCGGCCCGCCGTCGCTGACAGGAACACTCTGCGAGGATTTGCCGCAGACGCCGGGGGAAGTCCCGAAATCATCACCCACGCATTCGACATCCAGCATGGTCTGGAGGATATTGCCGGTGATTGTGACATCACGCATGATTTTGCCAAGCCCGCCACGGGTTATCTCGTAGGCCTCCTCGGCCTTGAACATGAAGCCCCCTGAGAATATGTCCACGCTTCCGCCTTTCATGCCCTTCAGGTATATGCCGTTTGCGATGTCGAAAACCTCTTCCTTCGGAGTTTTCCCCTTCTGGAAGTATGTATTGCTCATGCGGACCACCGGCACTTCGCCGTAATCCTCGGCCCTCGCATGCCCGTTCGGCTCGGCCGCAAGCTCCTTTGCGCTCTCGCGCGAATTGAGGAATCCCTTTAAGACGCCCATCTCGACAAGAGTCGTGGCCTTTCCCGGCACCCCCTCATCGTCATAGGCATACTGCCCGAAATCCGCCGCGGTCGGGTCGTCTATGATGCTGACGAGTTCATTCCCTATCCTTTTTCCCATCTTGTCGGAGAGGATGGATTCGCGGTCGATGACGGAATCCGCCTCGCAGGCATGCCCCACCGCCTCATGGGCGAATACGCCGGTCATCTCAGGGTCGAGCACGACCGTGAACCTGCCTTTGGGGGGCGGGGCCGCATCCAGCATGCGCAGCGCCTTGTCCCTGGATATGAGCGCAGTACCGGAGGCGTCGATGCCCCCGAACCCGCTCCGGGACCAGGCGCGGGACGCACCGCGTTGCATAACGTCTCCGGAGCGCGAGACGCACGAGCAGGACAGGTATGTGTATCCGGTATCCTGTGTTATCTCCAATCCTTCGGAATTGTAGAACTCCTTCCGTGTCACCGAATCCGTGCATGAGAGTATGCGCGAGGAGACCTTATCGGCCTTCATCCCCTTTGATGCATCAAGCAGCGCCTTGACCTGGTCGTCCGTGTCGACGGGCGTGATGGCGCTTCGCACATCCTTCCTTTGCGCCTGCATTTGCGCAAGGCTGATTTTCCCCTTGCCGAGGTTAGAGAGCTTTATCGCCTCTTTCAGCAGGTCCTCGACGCTCTTCCTGCCCTTTGTCGCGGAAGCGAAGCCCCACGAGCCGTTTGCAAGGACACGGACGCTGACCCCTTCGACCGAGCCCGATGAGTGCTTGACCTCGTCATCCTTGATTCCGAAGTACGAGCTCGAGCTTTTCTCGAGCCGGAGCTCCGCATAATCGAAATTGGACAGAATCCGCTGGTATTCCACAAAAAGAGCCTCCACACCGGTCCTGTCCCAGAACTGAATCAGGACACGAATGCCCTGGCTTTCTGGGCGAACTCCTGCACGATTTTCTTCTCCTCGCGGTCCTTTATCATGCCGCAGAAAATATGGTTCTTCAGAGGTATCATGACCATGATGAGGCCGTCGAACGAGACCTCGATTTCCTTCTGCCGGTCATCCATCCTCTTCATCATGGCATCGGATATGTTGGCCACGCTCGAAAGCAGGCCGGAGCTGAGGTCATTAAGCGCAATCGTCGAAGCGATGGCCACGCCGTCCACGCGCACGACCGCCCCCCCTATCCCCTTCGCTTTCATCTCGTTGAGAATCGCATCGAGTTCCCCTGCCATATCATCAGTCTCCTGCATCCCGCATCTAGTCTCTAGGTGGGTTTCTGCTATAACCCTTTTATTACCAACCTGCCGCGCAACGTTTATAACCTTATCTGTGTACATATATGTGTATGGGTAGTCTGAATATCTCTATAACGGAAGACGTTTATGAAATGCTGAAGCGCTTCAAGCGCGAAGACCAGAGCTTCTCAGACGTCATACGCAGCCTGGCAGAGGGAAAGGACATAAGTAAATGCTACGGCCTTCTGAGCGGTTGCAAGGAAGAGCTCGGGCTGATAGAAAAAGAAGTCCTCAGGGCAAGGAGGCAGAAGTGGAAAGAGGCGAGGTTTTGAAGGCGCTTCTGGACAGTACGGTCCTGATAGACCTCCTCAAAGGCGAAAAAACCGCCATTGATACCATAGAAAAGCTGAGGAAAAACGCCACCCTGTACACAACCACCGTAAACATCTACGAAGTCCTGAGAGGAATCCATGTTTTCCACAAAGACAAGGAAAAGCACCTGCAGGCATTTCGCGTGCTTACGAGCAATATCTATATCCTGGGCCTGGACCTCGAGTCATCTGAAAAAGCCGCTTTGATTTATGCTGAACTGAGAACGAAGGGTTTGGAGATAGACGCGTCGGATTATCTCATAGCCGGCATTGCCCTCACGAACGGCATTTCTACCGTTGTCACCCGGAATGAGAAACATTTCAACGAGATAAAGGAACTGAACGTCATATCCTATTGACGCTGTACCAGACTTCCGGTCTCCGGCATCCGGTACGCGAAACGAATTTACAGTATCGTGACTCCCGCAGGGCCGACCTTTATCGGCACCGGCAGGTCCAGTTCCGGCAGTATCATCACGAACTTGCCGCCATTATCCGCAATCGTGTACGTCTCGTCCATCCCGTGCGATATCAGGCCTAAAACCTGCTTGTCGTGCACGCCCTCGTCCACGAGGTATATCGCTGTCGCGCCGACGTTTTTCAGCCTGCCTTCTATCACGCTGAGGAACTTCCGGATGGAATCCTGCGGGTTGTAGAGAACGAATGTAGAAAGCGTGTCGAAGATAACCCTCATTTTCTTGCCGGTGCTCTCCTGCGTCGCCTCGTTCAGCATTAGCGATATGTCGTTGAGGGCGCCTGGCCCCATGACGATTTTTATCTTCTTGGGGTCGCCCTCCTGGGGCTTTCCGAGAGTCGCGCTGTAGCAGTCGATGAAGAAAATGTTCGGCTTGTTCAGGTTCACGCCGAGTGTCGAGGCCTTGTTGATGATGTCCGCAGGCGACGAATTCCCGCAGATTATATAGGCGTTCTCGTTCGCGCCTGCCGAGGCCGCAAAGTGGTAGGCGAAGGCCGCCTTTTCCATTCCGCTCGGGCCAATCATGACTATGTTCCCCGGGTTGAAATACCCGCCTTCAAGCAAAATGTCCAAGTCCGGGATGCCGCTGGAAAGCCTGTTGGCTTTCAGTATGGGCATCTCTTCGTTCACTCCCATCGCCATGGCTTCCATTAGTTTAGAAGATTTTTAAACGTGCCTAATCCCCTTCGGCGCTTTTCCCTGGCGGCGGCCCGCGCCGGGAATGGGTGTCGCAGGGTGCATGCTACGGGGAACTGAGAAAGAGGAAAATAATGAAAAATGAAAATAAAAAAGCTGGTTTTCAGCCCGTTGACTGCGTGCACACGTCGGCCGTGTTCACGTAGGAACCGCCCATGAGCGCACCGATAATCGGGGGCATGATGATGTATATGACGATGCCGATAACCGCACCCGTCATCATCGCCGTGGCCCAGACCGCAGCCCTCGCCCTTGTTTCAGCACCAAGCAGCTGGCCTATTGCGTACGTCGCACCAGCAAGCACGACCAGAATCATCGCGGTCGCGCCGAGGAATGTCCTTGCGTTCGTGCAGAGGATGTTGAGTGCGGACGCCAGGTTCGTTGCGCTTGCAAAAGCGAGGGAGGCGAAGTTGAGTACCAGGACTACCATTATCAGGTATTTTCCGATAGCGTTCAATTTATTCATGTAGCCGATTATGTTCATCTGTTCACCTTCGGGTTTTATACTGGACATTAATATTTAAAAGGCTATCCACGAGACAATCCTCGTAGGTGCATCGTTTGTCATCCCAGAAGGAAAAAGCCCCATCACAAAGCAGGTTCATCATCGCCCTTGTGCTGATTTTCCTAATCACCCGCCTGCCCCTCCTCGCCTACCTCCCCCTCGTGATGGACGAGGCAGTATATGGAATCATGATTGAGGCGCAGGTGCACGCACCCACGGTCGTTCCGACCTTCCTCGGGTACCCGATGAGCTGGAAGCCAGCCCTGTTCTTCTGGACAGCCTCGGCCTTTTCACACCTGCCGCTGCCCATGGAAATCGCATACCGCCTGCCATCATTCCTTTTCGGGCTTGCCACGATACCAATAGTCTTCCAAATACTCAGGAAGGCTGGCGCCACGGATTCATGCGCCTTTTTCTCCACCGCCATCTTCCTGCTTTCCATGTTTACAATCTACCCGAATGCCGCAGCGCTCATAGATAGCATGATGTTCTTCCTCATCTCATTGGCGGTACTAACTTATATGAACGAAGAATGGGGGCGGAAAAGATTCCTTCTCGCCGCTGCAATCGCGTTCATCGCGTTCTTCACCAAGTTCATCCTTGCCGCAATGATTCCGGTGCTTGCCATCGCCTATTTCTATTTCAAACGGAAGGAAACCCTGCGCGACCGCTTGTTCCTCCTCTCCCTGCTTGCGGTCCCTTTAGCATTTTCGCTCAACCTGGCCCTTTTCCAGCAGAACGGACTTGGTAATGAGCTTGTCATCCCTTTAGGCAGCAATACTGTAAGTCCGAACGGCCTGCAGGGCCAGCTGATGCGTGCATCCGGGGCAATCATGACCCTGCTTCTCGGTGGCGGCATCTGGGCGGCGATATCGGTCCCTGGATTCCTTGCGCACTGGAGGAAAAACCTGTTCATGGCGTGCTGGTACGCCCTCACCATCTTCCCTATGCTGGCCGGCACGTATATGATATGGTACTTCCTGCCGGTGATGCCGGCTATCGCATATTTCGCGTTCATGAGCCTGGGCATGTGGAAGGGCCAAGTGCGGCTCGACAAGCTTTTCTATATCACGTTCGCCATGCTCGCCATCGCAAGCCTCGGGCTCGCATCGTTCCTATACTATTATCTGCACGAGTTCAATGTAGCTGAAAAGAACGCTGGGCTCATGCTGTCCGGCAAGGAGAACGTCCTTATCATAGGCAAATATCCCCCGACCCTCGTGGCATACAAATATCTTACCGAGCTCAAAGGATCCCCCTCCGGGACTCCGAAAGATTTCGGGTGGATTACCAGCGTTGCGCAAATCAGCGATGAAAGGATGGCCGAGTATCTAGCGGACTACCATTCGGGCAAGTTTCCAATCGTGGACGGCACCTTCAGCGAGTTCTTCACCACGAACCAGACATTCCGCAAGGATACGAACATAACACGGTTCGATTATGTCGCGGTCGTCGGCTCGAACGTGGTCCCACACGGATGCCGGGACGTATTGTCCAATGACTCGGGCATCGTAGTTTTCGGCGGGTGCGGCTGATGGCATTTTCTTTAAGCCTCCCAAAAAACGAACGGCGCCTCATCATCCTGCTCCTTGCGGTTTACCTTCTCACCCGGCTCCCACTTCTTGGCTATCTGCCACTAATCAAGGACGAGGCAATCTACTCAATCATGATTCACGAGCAGTTCGTCTCCCCGACCATCATCCCTACACTCTTTAGCTATCCGGTCAGCTGGAAGCCTATCCTCTTTTTCTGGACGGGCGCGCTGTTTTCCGGCCTGCCGCTTCCTATCGAATATACCTATCGGCTCCCCAGCTTCCTTTTCGGCCTGCTCACGGTGCCGCTCCTCTATGTGGTGCTTAGGAAATCCGGAATAGGTTCCAATATCGCGTTCCTCTCCACCCTCGCATTCCTGCTTTGCGCAGTGTCCATCCACCCCAATACGCATGCAATGATAGACAGCATGATGTTCTTCTTCATCCTGCTTTCGCTCTGCCTTTACATGGACGTGAAGGGGGGCGGGGACGGGAGGAAATTCCTGCTCGCAGGGGTTCTCGTCTTTGTGGCCTTTTTCATCAAATTCATCCTCGCCGCGATGATTCCCGCCCTGGCTATGGCCTGGCTGTATTTCAATGACCGGAAATCGCTGCGCCATCCGCTTTTCCTCATTTCATTGCTGGCACTGCCGCTGGCCGTACTGCTGAACGCCTTCCTGTTTTCGCAGGCGGGGCTTTCCGATGAGCTTGCCCTTCCATTTGGCAGCAACGCGCTAAGCACCATGGGCCTTGTAGGCCAGTTCGCACGGGCAGTCGGTGCGCTCGACGTATTCCTTGTGGGGGCAGGCCTCTGGTTCGTCCTTTCAATCCCCGGTTTCATCAGCCACCACAAACAGAATCCGTTCATGTCCTTCTGGTATTGCCTTACCATCCTTCCCCTCATTGGCGGCACATACATGGTCTGGTATTTCCTTCCCGTGATGCCGGCAATTGCCTATTTCGCCTGCACGAGCCTCGTGATGTGGAAAGGCAAGGAGCGGATGGACGGGCTGTTCGCATTCGTATTCGCCGCAGGCGCCCTGCTCGGGCTCGGCATGGCCATTTACACATACATGTCTCTGAACGAATATTATTCGGTTGAAAAGGAGGCCGGCCTGCTTCTTTCCGGCAAGGAGGATGTTGCCGTCATCGGTCTTTTTTCTCCCACCCTTGTCACGTACAAATACCATTCCGAGCTAGCATCGCTCGGGCGCCCGCTGGATTTCGGATGGATTGCGTTCCCCGAAGCCGTCCCGCAGGAAACCGTGCAGGATTTCGCCCATGACTACCATTCCCCCATTCATCCTGTCGTCGACGGCTCCTTTAGCGAATTCTACACGACAAACCAGACGTTCCGCAAGGAAACCGGCATCCGGGACCCGAAATATATCGCAATCGCAGGTTGGTATAATGTCGAAATCCCGGGCTCAGGCGTGATTTATAACCGCTCTTATATCACAATCTATGGGAAATGAAAAAATGGCGCTCGGGCCGGACAAGCGATGCTATGGATAAGCGGGACTTCCTGCAATGGAACGAAAAAATGTTCCTGAAATACAACAACGTCCG
>JAGVPF010000108.1 GCA_020052325.1 archaeon | reverse complement strand
GTGGGAAGCATCGAGGCCATGGTCGAGCTCCTGCAGCGGACGGGCTACAAGAACGATTTGGCCGGGGCGTCTGTCAGCTACAGCGGCTCGGCGCTTATCGAGACCGCGGCCTCGCGGAACTTCTCAAGGACCGTGAAAAAGCTGATTAAAATCACGCCGAAAAGCGACCGGAAGGCGCTGGAGGCGCTCCTCATCAGATGGGACCTCATGAACCTCAAGACATTGATGCACGCGAAACGGATAAAGAAGACCTATGACGATGTCCGGCCGTACCTGTTCGACATAGGAGGCCTTGGCGAGGAGGACTTCAAGAGGATAATGAAGGCGGATGAGGGAAACCTCATGAAGGAGCTCAGGCGGACCGACATCGGGCAGAAGATGCTTTCAATCGGGACCGGGGAGCTCAGCAGGCAGATGAAGGACAAGTTCACAAACGCGCTGCGGAGCCTTGACACGTTCCTGCAGATGGAGACTATTATCGACGCGTACATATACCTCTTCATGGACCAGGTGCTTTCCGAAGTCGGGGGCAAGGACGTGGCCGACGTCCGGCAGATTCTGCGGAAGGAAATAGACGCGAAGAACATCATGATAATAGAGCGGCTGAAGAAGCACAGCACGCCGAAGGAGAGAATCCTCGGCAGCCTTATTCGCGGCGGAACGATGAGCGATTCGATGATTGCGAAGTTCATCGAGTCCAGGGACATCCACGGCGTGATTGCGCTGGCGAAGCCGAGATTCCACAGCCTGGAGCTAAAAAGCGGGAATGCCGGGCTCTCGGATTTGGAAATCGCGTTCGAGAAATCAGTCACCGAGCAGAAGGTGCAGGCGTTCCACCGGGCGATACTCTCGGTCGGCGTCGTGATAGGGTTCCTCCTCCTCAAAGAGGAGGAGCTGAACAACCTGAGGAAGATAGCCAAGGGCAAGGAGTTCAACATCCCCGAGAGCGAGGTCCGGGCGATGCTGGTAGTCGTCTGAGTTGATGCTCATGAAAGCGAAGATTATCGTGATTGGCGATGCGCCCCTGGTGATGGGCTTCAAGCTGGCGGGCATAGAAGACACGGTCCAGGCCGGCGAGAAGACCATACAGGCCGAGCTCGAAAAGGCCCTTGCGAACAAGGATTTCGGCATCATCGTCACAAACGAGTACATGCTCGGCATGATAGACTGGAGGCTTCGCAAGAAGCTCGACAGCGTAGCGTATCCGGTCGTCATCCCGATGCCGGATTACTCCGGGAAAAGCGCGGAGGGCGACGAAATCAGGAACCTCATCAAGAGGGCGCTGGGCTTCGATTTAGGCGCAAAGAAGCAGGAAAAATCATGATTATGGAGGAGATTTGCAATGGCAAAAGATACAGGTCATATTGAAAGGATTAGCGGGCCGGTCGTGAACGCCTACCTCCCCGGTGCCAGGCTGTACGACGTCGTTCGTGTGGGGGATGCAAGAATCCTTGGCGAAATCATCAAGATTATCCGGAACACCTCCGTCGTGCAGGTCTATGAGGACACGTCCGGCCTGCGCCCGGGCGAACCGGTCGAATCCACGGGCATGCCGCTCTCTGTCGAGCTTGGCCCGGGCATCCTGACGAGCATTTACGACGGAATCCAGAGGCCCCTCAAGGTCATCGAGGAGAAATCAAAGGGCGTGTTCATCGCAAGGGGCGTGGAAGCGCCAGCCCTGGACCGCAAGAAGAAATGGGGCTTCAATGCCGTTGTCAAGAAAGGCGCCAAGGTGAAGGTCGGAGACGTGCTCGGGACGGTGCAGGAGACCGAGCTTATCCTGCACAAGATCATGTCCCCCTATGAGGGCCGCATCGAGGCCATATCCTCGGGCGAGTACACCGTCGAGGACGAAATCGGCACGATTTCATTCGAGGGCAAGAAGCACCAGCTGACGCTCATGCAAAGGTGGTTCGTCCGCAGGTCGAGGCCGGTCATAGAGAAATTCCCCCCCACGATTCCGCTCATCACCGGGCAGAGGGTCATCGACACGTTCTTCCCGATAGCAAAGGGCGGGACGGCGTGCATCCCCGGGCCTTTCGGTTCCGGAAAGACGGTCACGCAGCAGTCCCTTGCGAAATACTCGGACACGCAGATTGTCGTCTACATCGGATGCGGCGAGCGCGGAAACGAGATGACGGACGTGCTCACCGAGTTCCCGCACCTTATCGACCCGAAATCCGGAAAGCCGCTCATGCAGAGGACGGTGCTGATTGCGAACACCTCCAACATGCCTGTGGCCGCGCGCGAGGCGAGCATCTATACCGGAGTCACGATTGCCGAATATTTCAGGGACATGGGATACGATGTCGCAGTGATGGCCGACTCCACATCGCGGTGGGCCGAGGCCATGCGTGAAATCGGCGGCCGCCTGGAAGAGATGCCCGGCGAAGAGGGGTATCCGGCTTACCTTGCAAGAAGGCTCGCGGAATTCTACGAAAGGGCGGGCCGCGTGCGCTGCCTCGCAACGGAAGAGAGGTACGGCTCGGTGTCGATTATCGGCGCGGTTTCTCCGCCCGGTGGAGACATCTCGGAGCCCGTTTCGCAGAACACGCTCCGTGTCACGAAGGTGTTCCTCGCGCTTGATGCCTCGCTCGCCTATCGGAGGCACTTCCCGGCCATCAACTGGCTGAAAAGCTACACGCTTTACTCGGGCAGCCTCGAGGAATACTACGCAGAGAATGTATCCACTGACTTCACCAAGATGATTAAGGGCGCGATGGCCCTGCTCCAGAAGGAGGCCGAGCTCCAGGAGGTCGTACAGCTTGTCGGGCCGGATGCCCTTCCTGAAAAGGAGCAGGCCGTCCTGATGGTGACGAAGATGCTGAGGGAGGACTACCTCCAGCAGAACGCCTACAGCGACGTGGATGCGCGCTGCGAGCTGAAAAAACAGTACCAGATGCTTAAAACCATCATGAAATTCGGCGAAAGGACGAACAGCGCCCTTGACCTTGGCGTTCAGCTGAAAAGGATAAGCGAGCTGAAGGTCAAGGCGACAATAGGCCGCATGAAGGAAATCAAGGAAGACAAGGAGTTCGAGAAGCTCCAGAAAGACGTGGAAACGGGCTTCGACGACCTTCTTAAGAGGTGATTCTGATGAAGGAATACAAGACGATCACGGAAATCGCGGGCCCCCTGGTCATCGTCTCGGATGTGAGCGGCGTAGGCTACAACGAGATGGTTGAAATCATGCTCCCAAACGGCGAGCGCAGGAAGGGGCAGGTGCTGGACGTTTCAAAGACCATGGCAGTCGTCCAGGTCTTCGGGCCGACAGCCGGCATCAGCACGACGCAGACAACAGTCAGGTTCCTTGGCGAAACGATGAGGCTCGGCCTC
>JAGVPF010000005.1 GCA_020052325.1 archaeon | reverse complement strand
CGGGCAATCGCACCGGGGGGCTTCGACGAGAGGCTGCTCCTGAAAATCGCCCGCTCGGTCGAGGACGGGTCTGCCCGCGTTGCAATCGAGCGCCTCTGGAAGGCGGCGAAGCACGCCGAGAAGGCGGGGCGGGGGAAAATCCTGCTCCAGGACCTCGAGGACGCGCTTTCGCAGGAGCCCGCTTTCAAGCTGACGGATTTGAAACTGAGCAGCGAGGAGCTGCTCCTGATGGAAATCCTAAAGGGCGGGGAGACGGGCTCATCGGACGTTTATGAGAAGTTCGCCATGAAAATCCCCAAGACGAAAAGGCAGATACGGAACTACCTCGAACTTCTCGAGAAGAAGGGGATAGTCGAATCCCGCGAACTTCCGGCCGAAGGGATGCTCCGGCCCAAGATGTTCAGGCTGAGGTGAAACTTTGGCATCGAACGAGAAAACCCCGCTGGAGCTGGAAGCCGATACGCAGAAAGTCGTGAGTTCCTCCATCTCGAAACTCGAAGTCGCGCTTTCGGAATGGGACTCGGCTCGGAAAAAGCCGGAGGACCTAACCGGCAAGGTGGCTTACCTAAGGCGATTCTACGGGCTTCTTACAAAGTGGGAGAAGAACTCCCTCTCCGGCAGCAAGGACACCGCTTCAGCGCAGAAGCGCCTGCGGCGGTTTGCCGAGATTTGCCATGATATCGAATCCGCGGGGATGGTCTGAATGGCCGAGCCGGCGCTGAAAAGAAGGCTGGGGGAAGCTGTGGGTGCAGCGGAAGCGGTTGTCCAACAGGCGCACATTGTGCGGTCCCAGGTAGTCCCATCCCGTGCCGTAAGCGAGCAGCAGCGTGTGCGAACCGCGGTGGGTGCTGCTTCCGAATCGCTCCGAGCCGTCGCAGACCAGGGCCGGAGCGTCGGCCGTGTCTCCGGCACTGACGCCGAGTCGCGTTTCCGGGGGGCTTCGCGCGGTTTCGAGCAGCCCGGGCGCGTTTTCCGGACTCTCACCCTGGCTCGAAGGCATTCTTTGGAAGAGGAAAACGATCTTAGGGCGCAGATAATCCTGCGCCAGCCTGGTGCGAGGCCGGATGCAGTGCGTCCCGGCGATTATACGGGGCCTGCAGAGCCCAGACAGGCACCGGCTGGTTCGGTAGAGCGTCTTAGCATTGAGGTGGCCGGCTGGCTGGACCGGAGCGTACTAGGTGGAACATTGGCAGGGCGATTCGCGAGAACCCCGCCGGTTGTCACGGAGGATCCGCACCGGCTTTTCCGTTTCGAGGGTTCCCTGTCCGGAGGGATGTCCGCAGCGGGTATATATCATCCGGGGACAAACCATATCTCCATAGATGCTGATGCGATGGCGGATCTGCCTGCCGCGGCAAGGCGCCAGATCATCGCCCACGAAATGCTCCATTATGCCTCCCACCTTGGTGGCGGGGGGACGATTCGCTGGCGCGATGAGCGCGGTGCGGCGGTCATCCCGCGGGACATGGAATTCCTGCACGAGGGTGCGACCGAACTGTTCTCCCAACAGCTCTCGCGCGGACACGGTTCGGACCCGGAACGCGTCGGTTATGCTGCCGAAACGACCGTGGCATTCTATCTCCAGCAGATTGCAGGCCCGAACGTTCTTGGCGCGGCATATCTGAGCGGCGATTTTACGGCAGTCCGGAGGGCCGTCGATGCGAGACTGGGGGCCGGGACATTCGACCGCATGGCGGCAACCGGTAACGGGAGCGGTGCGCTTGCCTATCTTCGCGAGCGCATCCAGGCTCGCGGCATGGGAGCCGAGCTAGCCAGATGGGATGCAAACCCCATTGTCAGGACGGCCGGAGCCTTCGATTGATGTTTATTATTGATGCATGAATGGTATCGTGGTGCTGAGGGTTGATGGAATGGAAGACATCTCTGAAAAAACGCTCGAGCTCGAAGCCGAGACGCGGATGAAGGTCAGCGATTCGATTTCAAAAATCGAAGTGGCGCTTTCAGAATGGGACGCTGCGAAGCGGAAGCCGAAAAAACTCGAGAAGCGCATCGAGTACCTCCAGCTTTCGCACGGGCTGCTCTCAAGCTGGGCCAAAGAATCGCTGAAGGGGAAAAAGGACCAGGAATCGACGCTTTCCAGGCTCCAGGGGTTCACCGAGCTGTGCGATACGCTTGATAAGGCGAGGGGGAAGCTTTATGGCCGGCAAGACGCTTGAACGGAGGGTCGAGGATGCGGAGAATGCGGCGGGGCCGGCAATCCAGGAGCAGGGGCGCAGGGTAGCATCTCTCATACCGGTGCGCGTTCCTACGGAAGCGCAAAGGCTCGAATCAACTACGCAGTCTGCCGTGGATGCGACGCGCGCGCTGGCTATCGACTCCGATACGGTCCGCCGTTTCCTGCTGGCCCACCGGCCCGGGCGGGCTGAGCAGGCATTCACTGAGGCGGAGAGGGGCATAGAACGCCCGAGGCAGGTCTTCACAAATGCCGAGGAGGCGCGGGAGCATTCGAATGCCGTCCTGGAGCTTGCACGGGGGTCGTCTTCAGCGCAAAATTCCGGCGGCGCATCTGCTTCCGGGCAGGCGCTCCATGCGCTGAGCGATGAAGCGCTGGCGCAAGCCCAGGCGACAATCGAGGGATACAGCAGCACTGTGTCCGGAACCTGGTTCACGAGCGATTTTCTTGGCGAAACAGTGTACGGGCGCTACTCGGGCGCGCCGCCCATGGTCACAGCGGAGGACGATTCCTGGCTAAGGGCCATGGCGCTTGCAACCGGGGGCTACCACCCCGGGACATACTATCCGGGCACCAACCATATAAT
>JAGVPF010000028.1 GCA_020052325.1 archaeon | reverse complement strand
TATGAGGTAGATGTTGCCGAACTCCCAGCCGCGGTAATCCGCATTGCCCTTCATGGCCTCGGTTTTGAGCTTTGACGGGTCGATTCCGAACGTCTTTCCAACCCACGCCCTGGCCTTTGCCGCAAGCTTATGGTCGAACTCGCCCCGCCAGGCCATGCCGACCATGGTCCTGTCCCGGTTTTTCGACATCATATAGCCGTATGAACCCGGGAGGGTCTTTGGAAGCCAGTACATCTGGAATTCAGTGCACGGCTTATCAAGGATGCAGTGGAATGCCCAGCCCGAGATGTTTTTTGATGGGAGGCCAAGGTGCGCCCGGACGAATGAGAACGAGCCGTCAGCGCCGACAAGGTGGCGGTAACCATACCGGCCTTTGGAAGTCACGACATAATCGGGCGTGATTCCCGTAACGGGCTCGGAGAATTTCACCGTAGCATCGCCCAGGGATTTGATATGGGCCTCTATCTCATAGCGCCCGACGGTATGGAGGTACGGCCTGCTAAGCTTCACGACGGTTTTCGTGGTATCGGTGCCGACGTGGATTTCTGTCCACGGGTGGCCGCGGTCGAAGCCTTCCGGGGTCTTGACCTTGGAGGAGATTTCGCCGGAGCAGATTTTCTTCCCGAGCCGGTCGTTCTTCTCGAGCACCAGGACCCGCAACCCGGAACCATAAAGGTGCCTTGCGCAGGAGAGGCCGCCCGGGCCGGCGCCCACAATCACCACGTCGTATGGCGCAGAATCCATGGGTTAAATGAATATGCGGAAGTGATTTTAAGGCATCTCAACACAATGAGTATGCTGATGCCCTTAGCCTGAAAAAGGGGCTCATGCAGGGAAATGATTGACATGCCAAAGGAAGCATTCGGGGGCGACGACAGTTCAGGTTCAGCCCCTGAAAAGAAAAGGATTGGCCTTAGCAGGTTCGGGCTGACCCCGGACGCCAACATCCGCGACGTATTCTGGAAGATTATGGGCGCCTATGCGGCCACGAAGAAGCCGGGGCTCGAGCTTTCCACGCTTGCAAACGACAGGTTCGCCCTGATGAGGGTTGCCATTTCCGTGCTCTCGAGCCAGCATTGCGAGAGGTACGGCCTTGCGCCGAAATTCATCGCCATATATACCCTTATGATGATTCTGGACGGGGGCTGGAATGACGTTTTTTCCGAGTACCTCGAAACAGCCTGCGAGAGGAAGCTAGGCATAAAGAAGGAAGTCGCATCCGCGCTGAAGAAGCTGCTCGCCCAGGAGAAATACGGGAAGGCAATCGGCGAGAGCCTCAGCGCGATGGTGCGGGGGCGGGACACGGGAGAGGTCGCGCTGGAATACATCGCGAACATGGAAATCAGCAATCTCGTGCTGGCCCTGAAGAAGGAGCTCATGATAATAGCCCGCGGGGACATCGGCCAGAACCAGCTTAATGCTATTAAAGCGATAGCGCTCATAAGGGAGGACGAGGAGATAAGGAAGTCCCTCATCATCCTGCTTTCGCACTGGGATGCGCAGGCGAGATTCGCCGCCGCTGAGGCGTTGCTCGGGATTCCGGACAATCCGGATGTGAAGGCCGCCGCGGCAAAGAGGCTGGAATCCGAGCGGGATGAGGAGATAATAAAACTGCTGAAGAGGATGGCATCATGACGGATTTTGTCAGAATACCCTCGGAAAGGGTGAAGGTCCTGCTCGGGAAGGACGAGGCCACCAAGAAGAAGATTGAGAAGAAATGCAATGTCGGGCTGATAGTAGACATGGATGGGGAAATCGAGATTACCGGCGACCCGGCCGACGTGTTTTTCGTCCGTGACATTGTGAAGGCGATCGGGAGGGGTTTCACGCCCGAAACGGCCCTGCGGCTCCTTGGAAACGATTACGGGCTGTACGTCATCCCCCTGAAGGAAATAGTGCACTCCGAGAACGCCCTGACAAGGCTCAGGGGAAGGATAATCGGTGAAAATGGGAGGATTAAGTCCGCCATAGAGGACGCCACCGACTCGTATGTCAGCATATACGGGAACACGGTTGCGATAATAGCGAAAATCGACACGATGGAGTTTGCCAAGGAGGCCATCGGCCTGCTGATTGACGGCGCGCGCCACACCAGCGTCCTGAGCTTCCTTGCCAAGGCGAAAAGGGACATACTCGAAGCGCGCCTCAAGGGCAGATGAGCGACTGGGGGGGGGCCATGCGGCTCTGAATATGCTTATGGCCTTTTCTGTCACCAGACGCCTTCCCGGTAAAATGCCCGGAGCTCTTCGATGGGCAACCCGACCGCGGCGATGAGTGAAACCGCACCCGAGTGAAGGACTCTCCGCTCTTCATCGGTCCGGGACTCCCTGTTCGCGACGAAACCCCGATAGTTTTCCTTGAGGAACGTTAAAACAGCCTCCGGATTCGCGGCGACTGGGACCATGGCTTCGTGCTCGGCCTTGGACGGGCTCGGGTTCTTCTCGAAGCGGTCCATGACCTCCCTGACCCCGATGCCTAGCCGGACGAGGAAGAAATACTGCGGCCCGTTGTCAATCGAGCGGTCCATTATCCTCGCGTAGATTTCGGCTTTCACAACATCGTCATCCGATAGGCCGGTCTCAGGCATAAGCTCCCGCGACTTGAAGAATTCATATATCGTGGTTTGCCCTGACCTGATGGCATCGGTGAGCCCGAGGGCCCCAGCGCTGACCTGGTAGGTTTTCCTGTAGG